>DNBE01000035.1 GCA_003543795.1 Sutterella sp. | reverse complement strand
TCCCGTCGGTTCGTCAGCCAAAACGACATCGGGTACGGTGACAAGCGCTCGCGCGATGGCGCAACGTTGGCGCTGCCCGCCCGATAGTTGCGAAGGAAAGTGTCCGAGTCGGTCGGCTAACCCTACCGCTTCAAGAATGGCTTTCGCTTTTTGGTAAGCCGTATCCGGATCTTCCCTACGAATTAAAAGCGGCATCGCGACATTTTCGAGGGCCGTTAATTCGGCAAGTAAATGGTGAAATTGATACACAAAGCCCAAACGCCGATTACGGGTTTCGGAGCGTACACCTTCAGATGCGGTCGCGATGTCAACGCCCGCGATTTCGACGCGGCCGGCGTCGGGGGCGTCTAACCCGCCCAAAAGATGCAAAAGCGTACTTTTGCCCGAGCCCGAAGAACCCGTGACCGCGATTGTGGTTCCGGGCATGACCGTAAGATTTAAGTCCTTGAGAACGCTCACGGGGTTTCCCGCGTCACGGAACGTTTTGGTAAGGCCGGAGGCAACTAACACGGGCTTATTATTCATAGCGCAACGCCTCCGCGGGATGGGTTTTCGCGGCCTTGATACTCGGGTAGACGGTCGCAAGAAGGGCCGTCAAAAACGAGAAGAGGGCTATCGGGATGACGTCTCCCATTTGCAAGTCGCTAGGCATCGAATCGATGAAATAAATCTGGCGAGGTAAGAATTCCACCCCGAAAAGACTTTCCACAAACGACACGATTTCGGTGATGTTAAGCGATATCGCGACACCAGCCGCGACACCGATCGCGACACCCACGGTACCCACAATCGCGCCTTGGAGCATAAAGACGGTTAAAACCGAAGAGGGAGTCGCGCCGAGTGTTCTAAGGATTGCGATATCGCTTTGCTTTTGTGTGACCGTCATCACCATGCTCGACACAAGCCCGAAAGCACCCACAAGTACGATTAAAAAGAGGATGATCCCCATCATGCGTTTTTCGACTTGAACCGCCGCAAACCAGGTGCGGTTTTGCGCGGACCAATCACGCGCGTAAATATGTTCGGGTAAATCGCGCATGAGTTCTCGAGCGATGACAGGCGCTCGATGCATGTCGGCGACTTTAAGGCGAAGACCTGTGGGTTGGGTGACTTGGAAAAACGTTTTCGCGGCAGATAGCGAAATCAAAGCCATCGAGGAGTCGAACTCGTAATGCTCGGAAGAAAAGATGCCGACCACTTTAAAGGTTTTAACGCGCGGAATGACGCCCGCGGGCGTCAAGCGCCCTTGGGGTATCAAAACGTTGATGGGAGAGCCGACTTTCACTCGCATCGATAGCGCGAGGTCTCGCCCTAACACAATCCCGAAAGGAACGGTATTGAGGTCTTCGAGCGCCCCGTCTTTCATATGGTTAGCGATGTCACTTACACCTCGTTCTTTTTCGGGGTCGATGCCTTTAAGTAACACGCCCTTGACGCGTTCGTTGGTACTTAAAAGCGCCTGACCCGTCACGTAGGGCGCGGCAGCGAGAACATCATTATTTGCGAGAATCTTTTCTTCAAGATTTTCGATTCCGACTTCGGTATCGAGCGCGGCGACGACTTCGATATGAGGAATGACGGCAAGCATCCGGTCTCGAACTTCTTTTTGAAAGCCGTTCATAACCGAAAGGACGACAATCAGCGCCATCACACCCAACGCGATTGAAGCCGTACTCATCGCGCTGATAAAAGAAACGAAGCGCCCCGCTCCCCGCAGCTTTTTACCTTGCCGCGAGAACCGCCAAGCGAGTTTGATTTCGTAAGGTAGGCGCATCGTGTTGAACTCAAAAAAGAAAGTCGGGCTTTCCTCGCATTGTAATCGCTTCAAAATTCGCGCGTCGTGCCGAGCCTTTCCCCGGCTAACCAAGCTTTAACCCAAAACGCGGCAACGAGCGTTTTGACGTCTTCGATCGCGCCCGTCACGCAAGCGCGATAAACATCCTCAAAAGGCACGCGCTTCATGTCGATACATTCCCCGTCGTCTAAGTGCTTACGGCCTTGCGTCATCTCTTGGGCGACAAAGACCTCGATTACTTCATCGGAGTAACCGATTGCGTTTCGGATTTGTCCTAAATAGGTGAGTTTCCCCGCAACGAGTCCCGTTTCTTCTTCGAGCTCCCGCCTAGCGCACAAAAACGCGTCTTCCCCCGCGTTTTTCTTTCCCGCGGGGAATTCGACAAAAGCTCTCGCGCAAGGCTCTCGCCATTGCCACTCAATCACGGTTTGTTGCTTGTCATCAAGAACCACGATGACGGTGGCGCCGGGATGCCGAATAAATTCCCGATGATGAATCTTGCCGTTTGCGCATCGCACGGTTTCGCGCGTCACACGCAAAAATGAACCTTCGTAGACCGAGTCTTCGGAGAGTTTCGTCTCCATCACATTGGCGGTATCTTCAAACCACGGATTAGCCATAAGCGCCTAAAATATGTCGAAAAATTTTAAATGTCTGAATTTTAACCGTCTCGGGTAGTAAAGATGCTAAAACTCAAATCCGTTCTTTGTGCCGCGGCTTGCGCGTTAAGTGCCTCGGCAGCAGCCTCACCCGCTTATGTCGAAGCCGTCTTGCATGACGCGCGCCATACGGTTCTCACGATTGAACTTAAAGACAACTCGTCTGCGAAAGCCTTTGCCGATTTATTAAAGGCGGGTGACGTAACGCTTCATCTTGCGGATTACGGCGGCTTTGAGAAAGTGGGCGATTTGCCGAAAACGCTTCCGAGAAACGATGTCGATATACGGACGCATCCGGGAGACGTCATCCTTTATCTCGGAAAACATATTTGCCTTTATTACGCCACCAACGAATGGCGCTTTACGCGCCTCGGGCGCATCACAAATCCCGACCCGCAAAGCTTAAGGCAAGTTTTCGGACCCGCCGATATCGATGTGACGTTTCGCTTAAAACGCTAAGAAAAAAGGCCCTTTATAAAGGGCCTTTTCCGTCAATTGGCGTTCTTACTTCCCGGTTCTACCTCGTTTGGTAAAGGCAATACCTTTGGCGCAAAGGGGGCAGCTTTCGGGCTTAAACGTTTCGACATTTAGACGTAAAAGCGCCTCGGTGCGAACACCGAAATCGACTTTGCCGCCGCTTCTGTCGACAAGTAACCCGATTCCAACGATTTTCCCGCCCGCGGCGTTGACAACATCCATCACTTCGCGCACGGACCCGCCCGTCGTGACGATATCTTCGACAATCAGAACACGCGTACCTTCGGGAATCGTAAAGCCGCGTTTTAAGGTCATTTTGCCGTTTTCACGTTCGGTAAAAATCGCGCGCGTACCGAGCGCCTTCCCCGTTTCGTGCGCTAATAAAATCCCGCCCGTCATAGGACCCACGACAAGTTCGATTTGATCGTCCGCGTATCTTCTTGCGATTTCGCGACAGAGTCGTTCGGTATAAGTCGGGTGCTGCAAGACGTTAAATTTTTCAACATACATCGGGCTATGTAAGCCGCTCGTTAACAAAAAGTGGCCGTGAAGCACCGCTTGGGTGTCTTCGAGTAACTTTAAAACCTCGGCTTCGGAAAGCGGAGTGATATCGTTTTTTAGCATCTGGCAATCTCCTCAGAAATGGCTC
>DNBE01000006.1 GCA_003543795.1 Sutterella sp. | reverse complement strand
GCCATATCGTCGATAAAGGGTTCAATCGTTGCCATCACGCCTTGAGTGTCGTAGGCCGCGCGCGTACTTTCTAAATTTTTAGCGCCGCATTGATGAACGACCGACGGGCGCTTTCCAGGCTCGAACATCGCGAGCGCCTTCGGGACGGTTTCATTTAAAACGCGAGCGCCGAGCGACCCACCGAAAACCAAGATACGAAGGGAACCCGTTCGTCCCGCCAAACGCTCGGTCGCGTTCGGAACCGACAAAATCTCTTTACGAACGGGGTTACCTGTCACCACCGCCTTATCTTTGGCTAGCCGCGCCGCGGCGCCTTCAAACCCGCAAAAAACGCGTTTCGCAAAAGGCATCACGGCGCGAACGCTCATCAAAACGTCCGCGTCGCAATTCATCACAAAAACCGGTAAGCCGAGCGTTTTGGCAGCAAGAACGCTCGGAACGGCAATGTAGCCCCCTGTTGTAAATAGGGCGTTCGCTTTCGTGCGCTTTAAAAGTGAAACAGCTTTAAAGTAAGCGCCGATAAGCTTAAAAGCACCCGTTACGGCATGCGCGATGTCTTTCCCTCTTAGTCCCGAAAAATTAACCGTATCGCACGTAATCCCCACGCGTTCGACCAAACGCCGTTCCATCCCGGCATTCGTTCCGAGCCAGGAAACGCTCCAGCCTTTGCGTTCCATTTCTTTGGCAACGGCGATGCCGGGCATCACGTGCCCGCCCGTACCGGCGGCAGCAATGACCAAATGTCGAGTCTGCATGTTCTACCCCTATCCTTTAATGACCGCCGAACATCAAACGACGATTCTCGTAATCAACACGAAGTACGAGCGCCATGGCGCAGCACATCACGACCAAGGAACTGCCCCCGTAACTTAAAAACGGTAGCGTCAAGCCTTTTGTCGGAAAGAGCCCGCAGGCTACGCCGACGTTAATCACGGTCTGAACCCCCACCCAAATGCCGACGCCTTGCGCGAGCATCCCCGGGAAAAACCGTTCGAGTCGAATCGCGCGACGCCCGATTTCAAAGCAGCGCCTGATGACAAAATAAAAAGCGGTAATGACAATGACAATCCCGACGAAACCGAGTTCTTCACCCACAATCGACAAAATAAAGTCCGTGTGCGCTTCGGGAAGGTAATTGAGTTTCTCGACGCTGCCGCCAAGCCCTAGACCTGTGACCTGCCCTCGCGAAAATGCCACCATGGAGTGCCCGAGTTGGTAGCCTTTCCCCATCACGTATTCGGGGTCCCAGGGGTTTAAGTAAGCCATTAAGCGCAAAAGGCGCCAAGGGGATAAAACGACACCCGCGACCACGCCCGCGACGGTTAAAACACCCAAAGGCATCAAAATGCGATAGCTTAGCCCCGCCAAAAAAAGCATCCCGCCGATAATAAGCCCGCAAACGAAGGCAGAGCCCAGGTCGGGTTGAAAGCCTAAAAGCACCATCACGACGATCGTGTAGGTAAATAGCGGAAAAAGCTTATAAAAAGAATGCATGAAGTATTGGTGGGTCGAGGCGTATTGCGCGGCGATAATCAAACTTAAAAGTTTGACGATTTCGCAAATCTGAACGTTTAAGGGCCCCAAGCGAATCCAACGACGAGCGCCGTTGACCTCATAGCCGATATTGGGAACGAGAACGAGCACCAAAAGACTCACCGCGATGCCGAATAGCACGTACCATTTAACGCGCTCCAAAAGTCGCGTCGGAATAAAAATGGTGATGAGCGCCGCGGTAAAGCCCACGACAACAAAAATTAAATGCCGCTGCAAAAAGTAGTCGTGGCTGATATTGGGAAAACGAGGAGAACCCGCAAGCGGGCTCGTTGCCGAATAAACGATAACGACCCCGAAAAGAATAAGCCCCAAAATAACGAGTAAAAGCGTGATATCAAAGCGCGCTCGAGCGCTCGCGGGGTAGATTTCGAATCCTCCCCGACGAGTATCCCAAAACGCCCATTTCATCTGCTTTATCCTTCCTTTAAAAGAGCTCTAGAGCGCTTTCGCCGCTTCGATAAAAACGCGCGCGCGATGCGCGTAGTTTTCAAACATGTCCCAACTCGCGCAAGCGGGACTCAAAAGAACGGCATCTCCCTTTTTAGCTGCCGCGTAAGCGCCTCGAACCGCTTCTGGCAAATCTTCGCAAAAGACAATCGGAAAGGCGTCGGACGCGATTGCGTCCGCGATGAGTTTCGCGTCGCGCCCGATCATAAAAGCGGCTCGGACGTATTTTGTAGCGGCGGGCTTTAAGTCGGTGAAGGCTTGGCCTTTACCGTCGCCCCCTAAAATGACACAAATTTTGCGCCCTTCTTCACCTAACCCCGTCAAAGCCGCGACCGTCGCGCCGACGTTCGTGCCTTTACTATCGTCAAAAAATTCCACACCTTCTTTCGTTAAAACGTATTGCACGCGATGCGCTTCGCCTTCGTAAACACTTAAAGCCTCAAGCGCTTTGGCTAAAGAAAGGCCGGCCCCTTCGATCAGCGCCAAGGCGGCAAGGGCGTTCATGGCGTTATGCCGCCCTCGAATACGCATGGCTTTTACAGGCATCATCGGTACGATTTCAACGGAAGGCACTTCCGTTTTGGAGCGAGGCGAGAGGACTTCCGCTTGCGCTTTCGCTAAAAAAACAAGACCGTTTCGTTCGACTAACCCGTATTGACCGACCGATTTCGGTTCGTCAAAGCCGAACGTGCGAACGGATTTGCCGTCAGCCATCGCAAGGGTCGTCTCGTCCTCGCGATTTAAAACGCGAACGGTGTCAGAAGCGAAAATCCGCTTTTTAGCGTTTGCGTACGCTTCAAACGTACCGTGCCAATCGATATGGTCTTGCGTGACGTTTAAAACGGCCGCGGCATCAGGCTTTAAACTCGAAGTGGTTTCTAATTGAAAGCTCGATAATTCAAGGACCCAAACCTCAGGCAAATCCCCCGCTTCTAGCGCTTTATCGAGTTCGGTCACGGCATTGGGTCCGATATTGCCCGCGGCTACGGTTTTTTTACCGCCCGCTTGGCTCATTTTGGCAGTAAGCGACGTAGTCGTCGTTTTCCCGTTCGTGCCCGTAATCGCGATGATCTTCGGCGCGTAGCCTGATTCCTCTTTCAAGCGCTCCAATTCTCTAGCGAAAAGTTCAATTTCGCCGATGATATCAAGTTTCAGGCGTTTGGCTTCGGTCACAATCGGCGCGACTTCGGAAAAATAGGGCGAAATCCCGGGCGAGATCACAACCGTTTCGCATTCGGGTAAACAGGCGCCCGCGTCTTTCAATTCAACAAACGTAAAGTTCGGGGTTCGGGCTAGATTTTGTCGGCCCGGGGGATTTTCTCTCGTATCCGTACCGATAACGGCAAACCCTCTTTTTAGTAAAAAGCGACTCGCGGCTTCGCCCGAACCGCCTAAACCGATGACCAGAACCTTGCGCATAGGTTTCTCCTTAACGAATCTTGAGCGTTGCCAAACCGATTAAAACCAAAACGATTGTGATAATCCAAAAACGGGTGACGACTTGCGTTTCTTTCCAACCTTTGAGCTCGAAATGGTGATGAATCGGCGCCATGCGGAAAAAGCGTTTGCCGTGGGTAAGCCGGAAGTATGTCGTTTGAATCATGACAGAGACCGTCTCGGCAACGAACACTCCGCCCATAATCGCGAGCACGAATTCCTGACGAACGATAACGGCAATGACACCCAACGCGCCGCCTAAAGCGAGCGCGCCAACGTCTCCCATGAAAACTTCGGCCGGATGCGCGTTAAACCACAGAAAAGCTAACCCCGCGCCCGCGAGCGCGCCGCAGAAAACGACGAGTTCGCCCGCGCCCGGGATATAGGGGAAAAGCAGATAGCGCGCGAAATCGGGACGCCCTTCGACATAAGCGAAGATACCGAGCGCAATCGCAATCATGACGCAAGGCAAGATCGCGAGGCCGTCTAAACCGTCCGTTAAATTGACGGCGTTACTCGTTCCCACCATCACGAAAAAGGACAAAATCACAAACCCGAAGATTCCTAACGGGTACGCGAAATGCTTAAAAAACGGGATGATGAGATCAGCCTGCGGCGGCATCTCAAAAGTTAAACCCGACGTGAAAATATTGGAAATGACCGCGAAAATCGAAACGTTTTCGCCTGCCGAAACTGCGGCCGCGAGATAAATCGCCGCCAAAAAACCCACCAACGATTGCCAGGCGAATTTTTCTTTGGCGCTCATCCCTTGAGGATTATGAAGTTTGACCTTGCGATAATCATCACTCCACCCGATCGCGCCGAAGGCAAGCGTCACAAATAGCGCGACCCAAACAAAACGGTTTGATAAATCCATCCAAAGGACGGTCGAAAAACTCGCCGCGATCAAAATCAAAACACCGCCCATCGTAGGCGTGCCGTCTTTAGCAAGATGAGTTTTCGGGCCGTAACTGCGAACGGCTTGCCCGAAATGCATATCTCTCAAATATCGAATCGTCGCGGGACCGGCCGCAAAACCGATAATTAAAGAGGTTAAGGCGGCTAGTACCGCTCTTAAACTCAAGTAGTTAAACATCTGAAACGTTCGGATGTCGTCACTTAAGTATTGGAAAAGACTCAAAAGCATAGTGTCGGTCCCGAATTAAAAATCATTGCAGTTTGAAGCGTTGCACAAGATGGCGCACGACTTTATCAAACCCCATGCTGTTACTCGCTTTGACGAGCACCGTTCGATAATTGGTCGCGTTTTTATCAAGCCACGCGTAAAACGCCGCCTCTTCGTCAAAGGCCGCACCCGCTCCTTGCGGGAAAGCCTCTTGATAGGCCGCGAACGCTAAACGCATCCCCGGGCCGAAAGTCACCAACCCCGCTATTTTCTTTTCGGCGGCGTATAGCCCCACTTGACGGTGGACGTCTTCAAAAGCGTCCCCCGTTTCGGCCATGTCGCCAAGTACCAGTAAGCACGGTGCCGTCTCTTCGACCATCACGTCGATATCGGCACGAATGCTATCGGGATTGGCGTTATAAGAGTCGTCGATCACCGTCATCTTGGCAGACGCAAATCGAACGCCGCGCCGAGCCACGGGCTCAAACGCTTCTAGGCCGCGCCTGATATCGTCAAGGGCAATACCGCACGCTAAGCACGCGGCCGTGACGGCAGCGGCATTGCGAGCGTTGTGGCGCCCCGTTAATTTCGGTCTGAAAGCAAAGGTCCCGGCATCGCTTTTAATAAAGACCAAACCGCTTTCTTCAAGAACGCCCGAAACATCGCAGTCGTCTTTTTGCCCGAAAATCTTGATCGCAAGCCCCTTGCCCATCTCTTCCCAGATGGCTCGTCCGTCATCTTCTTGCGGAATGACGGCAACGCCGCCCTCGCGAGCGGATAAAAGCAACTGCCCGTTTTCAATCGCCGAGCCTTTCGTTCCGTCGATATAAGCTAAGTGCTCCCTTTGGGCGTTTGTTAAAACCACTACATCGGGCGCGATCATCGGAGAGAGCTTTTGCATTTCGCCCGGATGATTCATGCCCGCTTCAATCACCGCGATTTTGGTTTCGGGCGTTAAGCGCCAAAGCGTTAACGGCACGCCGATATCGTTATTGAAGTTACCTTGTGTGGCAACGGCCGAGGTTCCGTAGGCTTGGCGCAAGACGCTTGCGATCATTTGGGTCGTTGTCGTTTTGCCGTTACTGCCCGCAACCGCGATGATTTTGGCAGAAAGCGTCTTTCTCCAAAACGCGGCCGATTCGCCTAACGCTACGCGCGTATCGGGAACGACGATTTGAGGTAACGGGCAATACATTTCGCGATTGACGACGACCGCGACGGCGCCCGCCGCGCGAGCGGCCTCAAGATAGTCGTGACCGTCGAATTTTTCACCCACGAGTGCCACAAAAAGACCGCCTTTCGTGATTTTCCGAGAATCAGTCTCAACGTGCGTAAAAGGAACGTTCGCGCCGATGAGTTTCGCGTCCGTTAAATGCTGAACTAATGTCTCGACGTCACTTTTCGTGCCTACTGGCGGATGCTTCATAAGCATCGCGCTTCTAGCCTCGATCTCATCACTAAAGGGGTGCTTCACGCCCGCGATTTCTTGGTAATCCTCGTGGCCTTTACCCGCAATCAAGATAACGTCTTCGGGCGCGCTTTCGTCAATCGCTTTTTTAATCGCTTCGCGACGATTGACGATGACATCCACCTCTTTAGTCGCGCCCGCTTTCATGTCTTTTAAGATGGCGGTCGGATTTTCCGAGCGAGGGTTGTCGCTCGTTAAAATCGTTTGATCGGCTAATTTCGTCGCGATCTCCGCCATCATCGGGCGCTTCCCCTTATCGCGATCGCCTCCCGCGCCGATAACGCAAATGAGGCGTCCGCGTCTGACACGTGCCACGGGAACAAGGGCTTCGAGCGCCTTTTCGACGGCATCCGGCGTATGGCTATAGTCCACAATCGCTAGAGGCGACGCGTCTTCGGTCACTTGTTGCATACGGCCTTTGGGCGTCACAAGGGCGGGTAACGCGGCAATGACCGCTTCGGGTTCAAACCCCAAAGCTAGCGCCACGCCGATTACGCCCAAAAGGTTCGCGACATTAAATTCGCCCAAAATGCTAAGGCCTACGGGCAATACCTTCGTTTGATAATGAAGCTTAAAGCTCGTGCCGTTAACCGTTGCCCGAATATCACTTGCGCTCAAAAGCTTCGCGCCCACGGGGGCGACAGCCCCGTGCGTCGAAGTGACGATTAAATTAAGACCGCGTTGCAAACACACTTCAGCGATTCTCGACCCCGCGGCGTCATCGATATTTACGACCGCGTTTTGGACGCTCGGTAGCCTGAAAAGTTCGGTTTTCGCGCGTTCATAGGCTTCCATCGTCTGATGATAATCAAGATGGTCGCGCGTTAAATTCGTAAAGACGGCTGTCTTAACATCCAACCCTTGCATGCGACCTTGCTCGATACCGATCGAACTGGCTTCCATCGCGACCGCTTTAGCGCCCGCTTCTTTCATTTGATAAAGAATGCTCTCTAAACTCACTGCGTCGGGAGTCGTCAAACGCGTCTTTAAAAAGGGCTCGCCTTTAAAGAAACTTCCTACCGTCCCTAAAGCCCCCGCGGGGCAGCCGAGCTGCGTTAAAAGTTGCGCGCACCAGTGAGAAGAGGTCGTCTTGCCGTTTGTGCCCGTTAAGGCGACGACATGCAAAAAAGCGCTCGGACGATGATAAAAACTAGACGCGAAATTCCCGAGATTTTCTTTTAAAAAGGGCACGGCGATACTCGGCACCGCCGCTTCAAAAGGCGTCCCGTCATCGTCATAAACCACGGCGGATAATTGCCCGGCCAATTCTTTTGCCGCGGCTCTCGCGTCAAAACGCGTACCCGAAAGCGCGACGAAGACGTCTCCTTGGCGGACGTCTCTTGTGTCCGACACAAGACGAACGGCTCGAGGCGCTAAGCGTCTTAATAATTCAACGTACGGAGTAATGTCGTAAATCATGACTTAAGGCTTCCTGAAATTATCCGATAGGCGCGTTAATTCGTCGCTCGGGACGTTAAGCACGTTTAAAGCGCGCTCGACGATTTCTTTATAAACGGGGGTTGCGACGACGCCGCCGACGTGGCCGTCACGCTTCGGTTCGTCAATCATGACCGCCGTGACGATTCTCGGGCGCGTCATGGGCGCGATACCGACGAAACTACCGACGTAAACGTTTTTGTCGTAAGCGCCGTTTTTAACTTTGTAGGCCGTACCCGTTTTACCGGCATTTGTATAGCCGTCGATTTTAAGTCGCGAAGCCGTGCCGCCCGCAAGCACCGTCAGGCGCATCATCTTGAGCATTTCTTTGGCGGTTTCGGGCGTAAAAACGGGCTTACCCGCAACGCGTTCGCGATCGGTCTTAAAAAGCGTCAAGGGCACAACATCGCCCTCACGAGCAAAAGCGGTATAGGCGCGAGCCAATTGAGCAAGACTTACCGAAACGCCGTAACCGTAGGCAATCGTCGCGTGTTCGACGACACCCCAACGCTGCGCGGGACGCAGTTTTCCGCTTGTCGCGCCCGGAATCTGGACTTCGGGCTTTTGACCGAACCCGAGTTCGCTATAGGTTTTCCAGAGGGTTTGGCTCGGCAACTGTAAAGCGATACGGACCGTGCCGACGTTACTTGATTTCGCGATGACTTCGGCAACCGACAGGACGCCGTAGTCGTGGTCGTCGCCGATGATTTGATCTTCAACAAGAATTTTGCCCGGGTGCGTCGAAATCGCGGTATCGGGTTTCACAATCCCCATATCGAGCGCTTTAGCAATCGCGAAAGGCTTCATCGTCGAGCCCGGCTCGAACATGTCGGTCACAACGCGATTTCGAACGCTATCGTAATTTAATTGCGAGCGAACGTTCGGGTTATAAGAAGGCCACGAAGCAAGAGCGAGCACTTCGCCGTTACGAACGTCGACCACGATTGCCGAACCCGAAGTCGCTTCGTGTCTTGCGACCGTTTTTTGAAGGGCTTCGACCGCAATCGTCTGAATGCGAGAGTCGATTGAAAGCGTCAGACTCGTTCCTTCTTCGCTTTCTTGGCGCCAAAGTTCTTCAAGGACTTTGCCGCCCGGAATTCGCAAGACACCGCGCCGTCCGTCTCGGCCGGCTAATGCCTGATTGGCAAAGCACTCGACACCTTCTAAGCCGTTTCCGTCACTACCCACGAGCCCCACGACGTGCGCCGAAATAGCGCCGCCCGGGTAAATGCGTTTATATTCATTTTCAAAAGTCATGCCGTCGATCTTGAGACTTCTGATTGCGGTTGTCGTTCGGTCGTCAACGCATTTGCCCACAATGACATTGCGGCGCTTGACGGCCATGCGTTTATCGAGCTCTTTAGTTGAAATCTTGAGAGCACCGGCCAAAACCGCTTTTTTACCGCTCGCGATTACTTTTTCGGGACTTGCCCAAATCGTGTGACAAAGCTCTGAATTCGCAAGGACGTTACCTTGGCGATCGAGAATCTGACCGCGCTTAGCGGGGAGGTTACGCGTGACGGCGTAGCGATAAAACTGTTGGCCGTTGGCTTCAATATCCGAACTTTGGAAAATTTGTAAGTCCGCAATTTTCACCAAGCAAGCAAGTAGCATCACGACAATCGTGCAAAGCGCGATATGCGATCGCCTTTCGCTAGCTTGTAACATGCGCCAGGCTTTTTCGGGATTGTCTTCGCGTAAGGGCTTTCTAGGTTGCGCGTCTTCACGCTTAAATTGCTGATAAGCCGTTTGAATAAGACTTAAGAAAACGGAAGGTTTCACGGCCGACCTCCCGAAGTCTTAGCGGGTGTTTTTCTCGATAAATTGACTAGCCTCGACGCTTTCGGGTCGACCAGTCCGATCGCTCTCGCGCTCTCGGCAATGTTGGCCGCGAACGTCGCGCGACTTTGCTCGGTCGCAAAATATTGGTTTTGTTCGGTTAAGCGCGCGAGATCGACATTTAATTGCTCGATTTCGTTTGTTAAAACGCGCATCCGATTTTGATTGTCGATTAAAAACGAAGCGCCCGCGACGACAAGCCCCAAAAGAAGCGCGATGAGTATTTGCGGGAAGTGACGATATAAAAAAGCAATCATAGGTCACTTCCTTTGCGCGCGATGCGTAGCACCGCGCTTCGCGCCCGGGGGTTTTCCGCGATTTCGGCCTCGTCCGGAAAAATTCTTCTCACGTCAATCAGACGCGCCTTCGGGTACGCGCTTTGAGGCAACGCGATTTCTCTTGCGAGCGCTCTTTCGGGGTGCGATTCTTCGGCAAAAAAGCGCTTTACCAAACGGTCTTCAAGCGAATGAAATGTAATAACCGCGATTTGTCCGCCGGGATTTAAAAGCGACACCGCGGCTTTAAGCCCGCGCTCGAGTTCACCCAATTCGTCGTTCACTTGAATGCGGATAGCTTGAAACGTTCTCGCGGCGCGAGACTGTGTCGGATCTTTACGATTGACGGGAACAACGCGTTCGACGCAACGGGCAAGTTCTGCCGTCGTCACGAAAGGCTTCTCGTGTCTTGCGGCCACAATTGCCTTGGCAACGGCAGACGCGAAACGTTCTTCGCCGTAAGTCGAAATCACGCGAGCGAGTTCTTCGAGACTCGCGTTATTAACGAAGTCGGCGGCGGTTATCCCGCGTGTCGTATCCATCCGCATATCAAGCGGCCCGTCTTTGGAAAACGAAAACCCCCTTTCGGGGTTATCGATTTGGGGGCTCGAGATACCGATATCCATAAAAACGCCGTCGACGCGCTCGATACCGATTTCCGCGAGCGCTTCGCGCATTTGTGAAAACGGTCGATGAAGGATACGAAAGCGTGTGTCTTCTAGGCTTAAAGCAGCGTTGACAGCTTCAAGA
>DNBE01000026.1 GCA_003543795.1 Sutterella sp. | reverse complement strand
GGTTCGTCATCCTTAAAGGCGCTTAACGCTTCTTGCGGGTCGGATAAAAATCGCACGACTTTGTCGATAAGGTCTTGCGGGAGGGATTGCGCTTTCCGGTAAAGCTTCGCGTAAACGATTTCGGTGGCGAAATCTAAATGCAGATACGCCATCAAAATGACGTTTGCAGACGAATCGGCATAGATACGAAAAGAGTGTTGGCGCATGACTTATTTCACTGTGGTTTTTCAAAAAAGAGCCGCATCGTTTTCGGATGCGGCTCTTTAAAATCAGGCTAATTCATTAATAGAGTTTGCCGATAACATCACGCGCGAAGATTTCTTGCGCTTTGATGAGCTTGCCGAGTTCTTTATTGTCCATAAAGTCGAGATTCAGGCGAGCTTTCTTGTGAGCTTCGATGTTAGCCGGATCGGTCATCGTCTTCTTGAAGGCGGCGACATAGAAGTCGATCACTTCTTTAGGCGTGCCCTTCGGGGCGACAATCGCGCGAGCCGAACCGTACCATTCTTTGTAGTAGCCGAGTTCGCCGAGCGTCGGAACGTTCGGGAATTCAGGAACGCGGCTCTTGGCGAAAACGCCGAGAACGCGCAGTTCGGGATTGTCGCCGTTCGTGAACTTCGTCACGTCGGCCACTTTGGCGCAAGAGAAGTCAACTTCGTTTTGGCGAAGGGCGAGCAATTGGTCGGCCGTTCCGCCGTAGGGGATGGCTTTGTATTGAACCTTAGCCGATTTCGCGAAAAGCTGAGCGGCGGTGTGGTTCGAAGCTTTCACGCCGTTCGTGGAGGCTTTGAGGCGCGGATTCTTCTTCATGTCGGCCACGAGGTCTTTCAAGGTCTTCCATTTGCTATCAGCCTTGACGACGATTACGCCCGTTTCGGTTAAGTGGTTAGCAATCGGAATGATGTCTTTGACGGTAAAGGGAGAACCTTTTTGGGTAGCAAGCGTCGTAAATGTCGGCAGGTTGATAAAGCCGATTGTACGACCGTCAGGTTTCGCCTTCGTTAATTCCGTCCAACCGATTTTGCCGTCGGCGCCGGGTAAGTTATTGATGACGAGTGTCTTGCCGATATATTTTTCAGCTTCGGCCGCGAGGACACGAGCGCCCGTGTCGGTGCCCGAACCGGCTTTATAAGCGACGATAACCGTCACGTCGCCGCTCGGTTGCCAAGCGCTAGCAAGAAGCGGAATGGAAAGAGCGGCTGCCGCGGCAAGACCGATAAGTGTTTTCTTCATAAGGTTCTCCCTAAAAACGTCGTAAATGTATGGGTAGTGTAAAACAACTACGACAAAGTAATTATGCCTCAAAAGTGGTGTTCTTATTGCGCCATTGTTTCTTTTCCAAGCGATTCATGAAAATCGGCGAGAAGACGCCGATGACGCACATCGCGATTAAAACCCAGCAAATCGGAGTGGAAAAAAGAATCGACGGATCGCCGTCATTTAATAGTAAAGCGCGACGCAAACCGCGTTCGCCGATGGGACCTAAGATGAGCCCGAGCACCATAGCGGCCGCGTTGAAATCGAATTTACGCATCAAGTAACCGATGATGCCGAAAATAAACATGATGACGACTTCAACGAGGTTATTGTGGATGGCGTAAGAGCCGACAACGCAAAGGAGCACGATACAAGGAATGAGGATCGCGTCCGAAATACGAGACACTTCCGCAAACCCGCGGCAGCCGATAAGGCCGATCGCGAGCATCATGAATTGAATCAAAACGAAGCCTGCGAAGAACGTATAGGTCATCGGCGCGTAGGTCGTAAATAATTCGGGTCCGGGTTGTAGGCCGTGAATGATAAGGCCGCCCATCAGAACCGCCGTCACCGATTCACCGGGAATACCGAGGGTGAGGGTCGGGATAAGGGAGCCGCCCGTTACGGCGTTATTCGCGGCTTCGGAACCCGCGACGCCTTCGATACTGCCTTTACCGAACTCTTCTTTATGTTTACTAAAGCGCTTGGCTTCGTTGTAACCCATAAAGCAGGCAATCGTTGCGCCCGCGCCCGGCAAAATCCCGATCACATTACCGATAATCCAAGAGCGAACCATCGTCGGGGAGAGCATTTTGAATTCGGGCCAAGAGATGCGGAACTTGTCGGTAATAACCGAGGCTTTGCCGCGAGCCTTGATTTTTTGTTCGGCAAGAATGAGAACTTGGCTCATAGAGAAAAGGCCGATTAGAGCGCACGTAACGTTAACGCCGCCGTAGAGCGTGCTTTGGCCCATCATGAAGCGCTCGACCCCTTCCATGGGGTCCATGCCGATTGTGGAAATCAAAAGCCCGAGAAAGCCCGACATCAAGCCCTTTAAAATTGATTTTGAGGCAACGCCCGCGATGACCGTAAGACCGAACATCGAAAGCCAGAAATATTCGGGGCTCTTAAAAAGTAACGCTAATTGAGCCAAGGGCGGCGCGAAAAAGTAAAGCGATACGCAAGAAAGTAGGCCGCCCACGAAAGAGGCCGTGCAAGCGACGGTTAACGCTTTAGCCGCCTGACCTTTTAGCGTCATTTGATAGCCTTCGATTGCCGTGGCCGCGGAAGCGGGGGTGCCGGGCGTATGAATCAAAATAGCCGAAATCGAACCGCCGAAAATGGCGCCGCAATAAATACCGCCCAAAACGATAAGGCCGGTCGCGGGGCTCATACCGAAGGTGACGGGTAAGAGGAGAGCTACGCCCATCGCGGCCGAAAGTCCGGGCAGGCAGCCGATCGCGACACCTAAACTCGTCGCGAGAAACATCGCGATCAGGTTGATGGGATTAAATGCGTTAACAAATCCCGCACCCATTAATACCAATGTATCAATCATGAAGGTTCTCCCATTAACCGAAAATCATGCCGACGGGCAACGGCACTTTTAAAAAGAGCGTAAAGACGCCGTATACCATCGCAAACATCACCACCAAGGCGATGCCGATATATAAACGTTTGACATTTAATAGGAGCATCGCGCCGATGAGGTAGAGCGCCGTGTCGATATAAAACCCAAGCACGGGCATGAGCGCTAAATAAATAACGGCACCGATGATGACGGTCACGAACTGTTTGACTTGAAAACCGTGAAAGATTTCGGGCAAATCGTCGCGAACGGTGCGTTTTTTGCGGTATTTAAGACAGACTTGAATGAAGTAAAGGGAATTGAGCGTGAGAAGCGAGCAGATGAGAACCAAGGGGTAGGTTTGCGCCTCTTCGGGCAAATCGAGTGTCATGGCGAGAAACCAGAACCCGATGGCGTATATCACCGCGACCACGTAAAAATCGGATTTTTTCATGATGATGGTCAAGCTTTTTCTCTTGAGTCGCTCTTGGGTAAAGCGGCCGACTCCTACATTACTGAAAAAGGTAATGTAGTTAAAAAGCATTATACAAGGGGGAAAGGTCGCGACAACAGAAATGG
>DNBE01000062.1 GCA_003543795.1 Sutterella sp. | reverse complement strand
CTGATTTATAAGAGTTTTTAATTTGTCGACAAAACTTCTTTCTCTGTCGACTTCGGACGCTTCTTTTAGGAGTCCGAAAGCCTTGCGAGCGGCGATTCTCCTCGTAAACTTCGCCTCAGACACGACAGGCCGCGATGCCTTCGCGGTCCGATTTCAAAAAATTTTTAAAGGAACACTCATGAAAAAAACACTTCTCGTTTCGGCGATGCTTTGTTTAGCCGCCACCGGTGCTTATGCTAAAACCGTGAACGTCGGTACAAACGCCGAATTCGCCCCGTTCGAATTTATGGATCCCGCGACCAAAGAAATCACGGGTTTCGATATCGATTTGATTAAAGCCGTAATCGAGGTAAGCGGCAACAAAGCCAACATCATGAACATGGGCTTTGACGGTTTGATTCCCGCCTTAAGAACGAAGACGATCGACGTTTCCGCCTCGGGCATGACGATTACCGACGCCAGAAAGAAACAAGTCAACTTCTCGGACCCCTACTATCAGTCCGGTCTTTCGATTTTGATTAAGAAGTCCGATGCCAATAAAATCAAAGGCTTAAAAGACCTCGAAGGTAAGAAAATCTGCGCTCAAATCGGTACGACGGGCTCCATGAAGGGTAAATCCGTCAAGGGCGCGACGGTCAAAGACTTTAACGGCACACCCGAAGCCTTTATGGAATTAGTCAACGGCGGTTGCGATGCCGTTATCAACGACAAGCCCGTTATCGAAGAATTCCTCAAGAAAAAACAGTCCGATAGCGTCAAGCTCTTACCTGAAGTGCTCGATGCCGAGTACTACGGTTTCGCGGTAAACAAAAACGACAAGAAACTTTTGGGTCAAATCAACGCCGGGCTCAAGAAACTTAAAGCCAACGGCACCTATGATAAGATTTACGCCAAGTGGTTCGGTCAATAACTTTTTGACCTCATTAAAGCTGATAGGCAGGAGTCCGGTTTAGGCGCTCCTGCCGTTTTACCTTTACCAACTTTTTCATTTCATCCGATGTTTGATTTCGAACTAGTCATCGATTCGTTACCGCTTTTGCTCACGGGCGCCTGCGTCACGATAGAAATCGCCTGCATCAGCGTCGGGTTAGGGATGGTTTTCGGACTCGGCATCGGTATTGCCGAAATTTCTAAAAATCCCTTCATCCGCTACCCGTCCAAAGCCTATGTGGACTTTTTGCGCGGCACGCCTTTATTGGTGCAAATCTTCATGATTTACTTCGCGTTGCCCGTTGTCATCGGCACGCGAATCGATCCCTTTGTCGCAGCTATCGCGGCTTGTAGTATCAATTCGAGCGCTTACGTCGCGGAAATCTTCCGCGCGGGTGTTCAATCGATTGACAGAGGCCAGATGGAAGCCGCCCGTTCGTTAGGCTTAACCTGGAAGCAAGCGATGAAGTTCGTTGTCATTCCGCAAGCCTTTAAGCGCGTGATTCCGCCTTTGGGTAACGAATTTATCGCGATGCTCAAGGACTCTTCCTTAGTGTCGGTAATCGGCTTTGAGGAACTCACTCGCCAAGGTCAACTTATTATCGCGAGTACGTACGGCGCGATTGAAATTTGGACTTGCGTCGCGCTTCTTTATTTAGCGATGACGATTCCGATTACGCGCCTTGTGGCCGTTTTAGAAAAGAAGTTTGCGAAAAATGATCGAAATTAAGCATCTTAAAAAAGCCTTCGGCGATCACGTCGTCCTCAAAGACATCAACGAGACGATTAACGATAGCGAAGTGGTCGTCATTATCGGACCTTCGGGTTCGGGTAAATCGACGATGTTGCGTTCGGTAACGCACCTTGAGGTTCCGACCGCGGGCGAGATTTACGTCGACGGGGAACTCGTTACGGAAAAAAACATCGACAAAATCCGTACCGAAGTCGGCATGGTTTTTCAGCACTTTAATCTTTTCGAGAATATGAACGTGCTCGAAAACCTGTTACTTGCGCCTACGCAAGTCAGAAAGTTGCCCCGCGAGAAAGCCGAAGAAATCGCCTACGAGCTTCTTGATAAAGTCGGTTTACGCGAAAAGGCTTTGCAATATCCTTCTCAACTTTCGGGCGGCCAAAAGCAGCGTGTAGCGATTGCGCGCGCCCTCGCCATGCGTCCGAGAGCCCTTCTTTTTGACGAACCCACGTCCGCTCTTGACCCCGAAATGGTCAAAGAAGTGCTCGATGTGATGAAGGCGCTTGCCAAAGAAGGCATGACGATGATGATCGTCACGCACGAAATGGGATTTGCCAAAGAAGTGGGCGACCGCGTCCTATTTATCGACGAAGGCGAAATCATCGAGCAAGGTAAGCCCGCAGAAATCTTTACCAATCCGCAGCATCCGAGAACTCAGCTCTTTTTATCTAAAGTGCTTTAAATCGCTTCGATAAAACCGCCTCCGAGGCAAACCTCGCCGTCATAAAGGACGGCGGATTGCCCGGGGGTCACCGCCCATTGCGGGCTTTTAAGCGTCAATTGAAATTGTGCATCGGTCACGCCTTCTAAAATCACCTCGCCGTCAAGCTGTCGATAACGGGTTTTGACCGTTAAATCGGTTTTTTGAGGCGCGACGCCGGCTATCCAACTCGGCTCGGCCGCGACAAGTTTGTGGCTTACTAACCACGGATGGTCGTGGCCTTGGACGACCCAAATCGTATTTGTTTTTAAATCCTTTTTCGCGACGTACCAAGGCTCGCCCGTCCCGTCGTCGCGACCGCCGATACCGATGCCTTTACGTTGCCCGAGGGTATAAAACGATAGCCCGATATGTTCCCCGATGACGTTTCCCGCCTCGTCTTTAATCGGGCCGGGCTGGGTGGGCAGGTAGCGATTGAGAAATTCCCGGAAAGGTCTTTCCCCGATAAAGCAAATTCCTGTGGAATCTTTTTTGCGCGCGTTAGGGAGCCCGATTTCGAGCGCGAGTTTTCTCACATCCGTCTTTAGCATCGCGCCGACGGGGAAAATCACGCGCGAAATCTGCGCTTGGGTTAAGCGATGTAAAAAGTAGCTTTGGTCTTTGGCGGGGTCGATTCCTCGCAAAAGACGCGTACGGCCGTCGACGACATCCGTTCTCGCGTAGTGCCCCGTCGCGATGCGTTCGGCACCCATTTGAATCGCATAATCGAGAAACGCTTTAAATTTGATTTCGGCATTACAAAGAACGTCGGGGTTCGGCGTTCTGCCCGCGCTATATTCGCGAAGAAAGTTCGAGAAAACGCGTTCTTTATATTCTTTGGCGAAATTGACGGCTTCGAGATCGATGCCGATTACATCCGCGGCGCTTGCTGCGTCGATAAAGTCTTGACGAGACGTGCAATATTCGCCGTCGTCATCGTCTTCCCAATTTTTCATGAAAAGGCCGATGACTTCGTAGCCGGCTTTTTTAAGCAGATATGCCGAAACGGCGGAGTCCACCCCGCCCGACATCCCGACGACGACCTTTTGCATGTTGGTTTTGACCTCTTTTATTTTTAAAGCGCGAGGCTTAAATGCCTTTCGCGCGAAATTATCAACGGATTCTAAACAAAATGACGCTATTTCTGATGTCCTTTGCTAAAGTTAGGCCCTTATAGATTTTTTCTTTTCGTTTCTGGACATAAAAAATGCCGAATGACAACGCCTTATCGCAAATGCTCCAAAGCGCGATTCCGGCCATGAACGCGCCTTGGGAGGCGTTGGCTACGCCTCGTTTAGTCGCGGCGGTAAACGACGCGGGCGGGTTCGGCGTTTTGCCTTGCGGATTAAAAACGCCGGCTGTCATCAAAAAAGAAATCGAGGAAGTCAGGCGTCTCACAAGTCGTCCTTTCGGAGTGTCACTTGTCGTTCGGCGCGATGTGACCGAGATTTCGCCAGAAGGTCAGGCCTTTATCGAAGCGTTACACCCGATTCGCGAAGCGCTTCACCTACCCAATCCGACTCCTCGTTTCGTGAACTTTGACGAACAATTCGAAGCCGTTTTAAATAGTGCCGTTACCCACGTGGTTTTTACTTCGGGCGGTCCTCGCGAAATCTATGCCGAGCGACTTGAAGCCGCGGGCATTCTTTTCGGAGGGATTGCCGCTTCTCCGAAAGACGCGAAGGCATTGATCGCAAGCGGCGCCTCTTTTTTAATCGCGCGAGGCTTCGAGGCGGGCGGTCCCGTCGAAAGTTTTGAAACCCCTTATCCTGCCGCGCCTACAAGTCTTGCGGTTCTTTTGGGTGTTTTAACGCGTATTGCCAAAGACATGCCCGTCATCGCTTTCGGCGCGATATCCAACGCGCGCGAGATTCGCGCTTACGAAACGCTCGGCGCTTCGGGCTTTATGTTAGGGAGCGCCCTTTCTTTTGCGACCGAAAGCGGGCTACCCGCTTCTTTTCGTCGCGCTTTAGCTTATAGCGACGAAACGAGCACCGTCTTAACACGCGCTTTTACGGGTGAAGTCGGGCGCTACCTTAAAAATCTTTTGTCAAGAACAATGGATGACGCGGGCATCCCCTACCCGGCCTTTCCCGAGACAACCTTTTTAACCGCCGATATCGCGCGATTCGCGATCGAAAACGAGCGCGCCGATTTGGCGGCTATTGCCGCAGAACCCAACGCCTATCTCGCGCAAAACGCTTCGACGCGAGACATCCTCGCCAAACTCTTTTCCAATTAAAGGAGAGCGCCTCGTGAGTCGTGCTTTTTTAATCGTTGACATTCAAAATGACTTCCTTCCCAAAGGCGCGCTCGGCGTTGCGGGCGGCAACGCCGTCATCGACCCCGTTAACCGCATCTTGGCTTCGGTTCATTTTGATTTGGTCATTTATACGCAAGATTGGCACCCCGAGGGCCACATCTCGTTTGCCTCAAGCCATCCTTCGGGACTTGTCGGCGCGAGTGTCGAAACGTCTTACGGAACACAAATCCTTTGGCCCGAGCATTGCGTACAAAATACGCACGGCGCGGCTTTAAGCGAGAAACTGCGTTACCCGCAGACGTATGAAATCTGGCGCAAAGGCACGCGTCCGCAAATCGATTCCTATTCGGCTTTTATCGAAGCCGACCGCCAAACGGAAACGGGGTTAGCGAAGCGCTTAAAAGACGCGGGCATCACGGAAATTTTTATCGCGGGTCTTGCGACCGACTTTTGCGTGTTATGGAGCGCGCTCGATGCCGTGAAAAAAGGTTTTAAGGTCACGGTCATCGAAGACGCTTGCGCAGGAATTGATATCGACGGTTCGCTTCAAAAAGCAATTGAAGCGATGCAAAAAGCCGGTGTTGAATTCACGAATTTGCAGGCCTTAATCCCTGACCACACCATCTAGGAATCGGTTGTTCCGGAATCCCTGTTTTTAACAACATGTTGTGTATTAAGAAAAAATCTATCAAAGATATGGTATTTTTTAATTTGAAATCCGAAACGCTCTTCATTACAATTTCGTCACGTTAAGCAAATTTTTGAACTCTTTTGATTAAAAGGTGATTGCCATGGCCGAAGCCACTCAACTCAAAGACAGCGAACGTCAACCCTGCGAAGTCTGGACCCGCGTGATGGGTTATCATCGCCCGGTTTCTTCCTTTAATACCGGTAAGAAAGGCGAATTCGCCGAACGTAAGTGCTTCGTCGAAAGTAAGTGTGATTGCAAGTAACGCACCGTTTTTTCTCACACAAAAAAGCGACCTTTCGGTCGCTTTTTTGTTAAACGAGAAGTCGTTAGCGCACGACGCAACCCGCTTCACCCGCTAAGCGCGGCGTGACCGTTCCGATTTCGTAGACCGTCTCGCCTTCTTTTTCAAGAAGGGCTTTGGCTTTAGCCGCGTCTTCGGGCGCGACGATGACAACTAAGCCGATGCCGTTATTGAAGACGCGATGCATTTCGTCGTCCGCGATATTGCCCGCGCGTTGTAGCCAATCGAATACTTCGGGGCGCTTCCAACTCGCGCGACGGATTTCGACTTTAACGCTCTCGGGCAACACGCGAGGCACGTTCTCAACGAGACCGCCGCCCGTGATATGAGCCATCCCTTTGATGCGAACGTCTTGCATCACGCGCGTGACCTGTTTGACATAAATGCGCGTGGGCTCCATGACGCAGTCGGCTAGCGTACGACCCGCCATCGGCATATTCCAATCGGCTTTCGCGGTTTCGATTACTTTACGAATCAAGGAGTAGCCGTTTGAGTGCGGACCGCTAGAAGCTAAACCCAACACCACGTCGCCTGCCGCGATATCTTTTCCGTCGATGGCTTTTTCTTTTTCGACGATACCGACCGCAAAGCCCGCGAGATCATATTCGCCTTCGGGGTACATGCCGGGCATTTCCGCCGTTTCGCCGCCGAT
>DNBE01000085.1 GCA_003543795.1 Sutterella sp. | reverse complement strand
CAGACTTCTTCATCTGAGGGAACTGTGTATTGTATTTGAGTGTGCAGAACTGATGGATCTCCTCGTCTGTTCCGGGAGTCTGCCCCGCAAACTGGTTGCAGGGAATGTCGATGATCTCAAATCCTCTGTCATGATATTTCTCATACATCTTCTCGAGCGCCTCGTACTGGGGAGTAAAGCCGCATCCCGTTGCCGTATTGACGACCATAACGACTTTACCTTTAAGGCTGGAGAGCGGTAACGTTTCGCCTTTACGCGTTGTCAAGGAAAAATCATAAAAACGACTCATTATGTGTTCCTTCATAAAGCCAAAGATGTACTTTTTAATCATAAACGGAATTTGAGACAAGGGATATAGATTATTAAATGAAGCCAGTCGTCATTTCCAAAAGTTGTAAACCCTATAACGGTTCGATGAGTCTTTTGGCGACTCTTGCAAATTTGAAAATTGATATACTGAAATCAAAGAAGAACTTTGAATCCTAATGAGGCGGCAACATGAAAGAAGAGAAAGAATCTTTCTTCTACTGGTTCTTCGTAAAAGACGATCACGCCGGTATCAAAACTTTCTGCGCATGGATAGGAATATTTACTCTTTTTTGCCTTATATATAGTTTTTTCGAAGGGAAAGAAAATTTGATGGAGATCGCATTCCTAGCGCCACTTTATTTAATCCCTTATTTCTTTGTAACTTATTACCTTACTTACTGGTTGGATCATATATAAGGTTA
The DNA here is from genome assembly GCA_003543795.1 of Sutterella sp. Taxonomy (GTDB): domain Bacteria; phylum Pseudomonadota; class Gammaproteobacteria; order Burkholderiales; family Burkholderiaceae_F; genus Aphodousia. The sequence goes on along the minus strand of DNBE01000085.1, from coordinate 4,204 downwards.
AGCGCCTTCTTTAAACTCATCAGCCCACGCTTGCATGAGCGTGTGTTTTTCTCTAATAAATCATCTCGTTGGTAAGCCGCCATAAGGTTCAGTTTCCTCGAAGGCGTCACACGCATCGTCGCAGCAACGATGAAAAAGAATGATTTATTACTCGGGACGGGATTTTGTTCGCTAATAGGATAGAATGCCACTAAATTAGTTTATAAGTCGACTAAGTAACAAAAAGCCCCTTTAAGGGGCTTTGAAGAAGAAACGCGTCATCAAAAAGTGGCGGAGAAAGAGGGATTCGAACCCTCGAGACCCGTATATGGATCTGCACCCTTAGCAGGGGTGTGCCTTCAGCCACTCGGCCATTTCTCCGACCTTCACGACACGTTCGACGTGAAACTCGAATTTTATACGACACCCTTCGGCTTTTCAAGGTGGGCGCTTGACACTTTAAAACAATCTGTGCATAATTCCTACCTCGCATGCGCCTGTAGCTCAGTTGGATAGAGCACCTGGCTACGAACTAGGGGGTCGCGGGTTCGAATCCTACCAGGCGTACCAAATTTAAATCCCGAACGTTTTAACGTTCGGGATTTTTTACGCCCTTCGAGAATTAAATCGAGAATCCGTGCTAAAATAAAAAATATTTATAAAACAATGGCTTCGGATGCTTAAAAAAGTTCTCTTCCTTTCGCTACTGGCCTCCTTGACGGCTCTTCCTGCTCAAGCGGGCATCAGATACTACGACTTCAATAACGTTTATGTCGGTCGGGTCGACGATGACGGCAAACGCTATGACGCGCTCGGTTACTATCTAGGCCGATTTACGAAGGACGGGCAATACTTTAACCGTGTCGGCAAACTGATCGGCACGATTTATCCGAGCGGACGGCGCTATAACGCGGCCGGTAAATACATGGGCCGACAAGACCCTGACGGCAAATATTATGATGCCGACGATCGTTACGCGGGGTTTATTGACGAATCGGGACGTCGCTATGATCGCGACGGGAACTACGTTGGTCGAGAAGTTCACGACTAAGCGGATTCTCAAAAAAGAACAAAGCGCCGAAATTTTCGGCGCTTTGCTTTAGGTGTGAACGTTCTGACTTAGTTTAAGACATACATCAAGACCGTCACGATAATCACCGTGATAACGCAAGGAATAGCCGTGCGTTTGGCGATATCGAGGGGGTTAACGCCCGCGATACCGGCTAAGATGATGACACCGCCCGCAACCGGCGACATCGAACGACCGAGACCGGCGGCGATTTGCGCCACGGCACCGAGTTGAACGACCGTCATACCGAAGTCAGCGGCGTGCGGCGTAATGGCTTCGTTAAAAGCAAGCGCAGCAGCGTTACCCGAACCGGAAATCGCAGCCATCGTGAAGGGACCCGCGGCGGCCGCGAAAGCGGCGACGTTTTGCGAACCCTTCATCGCGTTGACGAGAGCGCCCGTCAAACCGATGGAATTCATACCGGCGGCAAATAGAGCAGCGGCGGCGATTAAGACGACCACATCGCAGAAGCCGTCACCGGCACCGCGACAGAATTTCTTCGAGCCTTCGCCGACGGATTGCTTATTGACGAGACCGACGATTAAACCGATAGCGGTACCGATTAACATGCAAACGGGAACGCTAAAGACTTTGCCCGGAATCCAACCGACTTGCTTAGAAGCGATGACGAGTAAGAAGAGCGGGATAATCGGGACAATCGCCATAATGGGATTGACCTTAAAGCTATTGGCTTGTTGTTCGACTTCAGCCTGATTGACTTGAGAGCCGACGCCTTCTTGGAGCATCTTGCACAAAACCGCGAGGATGATAGCGGCAACGACCGCGCCGATCGCGCAAGGTCCGACTTCTTGCATGATGACGACCATCGCGTCAGGTTCGGCGATTTCGCCGGCTTTATGCGCGATAGACGCAATTTGCGGGTTAAACATCAGACCGGGGCTGACAACGGAACCCCAGGTGCCGAGGAAGACGGCGGAAGCCGCCATCACGGGGCGAACTTTAAGCGCGATAAGAGCCGGAATCAGTAAGATACCGACGCTAGCCGCGATACCGGCAGCCGAAGGCAAGACGATATTGAGAAGCCACGTGATAATCACCGTGCCCGGGATAACGACGGCAGGCACTTTCGATAAAGGTCTGACAAGAGCGTTGACGAGATGGTCCGAGCACTTCGTGTAGGTCATCACGTAACCGAAGCCCATCACCGTCGTAATCGTCGGGACGAGGCCGCCGTTGACGAGTTGTTTAACAAAGGCGTTCACGGCCGCGGCAATCGTAACGCTAGAGCCGCACAGGAACTGGCCGATAGCGGCCATAACAAGACCCGAGATGACAAGCACCAAGCGGGTTTCGTAGTTTTTATAAATCATCCAGAAAGTCAGGATGACGATGGCTAGTCCGATCCATACCATATGGTTACCTCCTTCGGTAATTGTCAGATTAAAAATGCTTTAAAGGCCATTAATCAACCTCAAGTAAATTTTCAAAAGCGCGATCAAGCGTCGTTTGCGCGCAATCGAGCTTCGCGTTTTGTTCACCGACCCAAGCTTCGTCTTCTTTTAAGCGAGCTTCGATGGCTTTAAGCCCTTGAGTCGTGCTGTCGGGATTGGGGGCGCCGAGCCCGACGCGAGTCCGAACGACATATTCGGGCGTTAAAGACTCTCTAAATTCGGCTTCGGATAAGGGAAGCGTTTCACTTTGCCCCGTTAAGCGTTCGGTCACCGACTTATAAATCTCGACTGCTGCCGCAAAGGGGAAAGTCTTCGGTAAATATTGTTCGGCACGGGCTTTGGTGACGATGTCGCTTGCAAACGTATGCCCGACTCTAAAGGGCACGCGATACTTCATTTGAAGCGTTTCGGCAAGCGCCATCGTGCAGGTCCAGTCGTCATTTAATTCTTCAAGCGCGCGTTCTTTATTAACCCGCAAAAGCGCGAACGTGTGTTCGGCTAGTTCAAGCATATGTACGGCTTGAACGAAAACGCCCGTATTGTCTTCGGAAACGGATTCTTTGTTGTCGTACATGCCGCAGGGGAGGTTATGCGCACGCAAATAGCTCGTTTGCATCGCGCCGATTACGTCGCCCGCTTTGGCGCGACACTTATTGATGATGCCGGGATTTCGTTTTTGCGGCATCGCGGAAGACCCGTAGGTGCTTCCTTGCTCAAGTAGTAACCAGGGGCGCGTTTGGGAGTACTGTTGGGCAACGTCCGCTAAAAGGGTCGTCACGCGAACGGCAACGTTTGCGGCGATGCTCGCGGCCTCAAGCGGGATATCGAAAAGACTCACCTGAGAGCTATCGAGCGAATTGATAATCGGGGCATCAAACCCTAAGAGTTCGGCCAGGCGCGTTCTCGATAGCGGCCAAGCGGAATTCGCTAAAACGGCTGAACCCAAGGCACTACGATTGATGCGAGTCGTGTAACTTTCGCGAATGCGATCAAAATCGCGCTCAAAGGACTCAAGAAACGCCCAAAGGTAAAACCCTAGCGTAATCGGCATGGCTTGAACGCCGTTCGTGTAGGCCGGCATCCAGGTTTCGGTATGAGCTTGCGCAATCGAAAGAAGACGCGCTCTGAAGGCGTTTAAAGAAGCAGCCGTATCGAGCACAGCTTGACGCAAACGGGCTTGATTGAGCGTCGCGAAAATATCCTGACGGCTTCTACCCGTATGAATGAGGGTTGCCATCTGGCCGCAATGCGAAATAAGCATTTTTTCAAGCGGCATGATATCGGTAATCGGCGCAGCGCCCGGCGCGGCTTGCTCTTTTTCGGCGGCAAGCTGCGCGTTTGCGATGATTTTGGCGGTGGCGTTATCGAGAATCTTTTCCTCGACAAGCATCACGAGCGAAGCGCGATTGATGCGGTTTTGCCAATAACCCCAAGTCTGGCTTGCCGCTTTTTCGCTCGTTGATGTCCGTATGTCTTTACCCCAAGGTATGGTATTCATAAAGGGCCTTCTTTAAAAAAACACAGGTTTACACTACTAATAGAAATGTAATTCAGGAATAGAGCGTTTGTATGATTAAAATAACACTTAAGACCGTGCAGTATTTATATTTAAGAACCTTAATTTTGGGAAAAAGGATTTCTGATGACTGCTCATAACTTTTATGAAATTATTTCTTTTATTGGATAAATCAGGTATTTTTACCTAGTTTATAAAAATGATAAAATCATCACTTATTTCCGTGAT
>DNBE01000142.1 GCA_003543795.1 Sutterella sp. | reverse complement strand
CTCTAAACACCTCGTCTGCCCGGTTTGCTCCAAGTCTTATGAAAAGCCAGGCGCCAATACCTTCAGCTTTAATTCCCCGATCGGCGCTTGCCCGACTTGTCGAGGGTTCGGACGAATTCAAGGCATCGATTACTCCCTTGTCATCCCCGATACTTCCCTAAGCCTTGAAGACGGCGCCATCAAACCTTGGACGACGCCCGCCAATCGCGAATGCTTTGAAGACATGATGCGATACGCGCCCAAATTTAACGTGCGCACCGACGTGCCTTTTGCCGAACTCACCGAGCGCGAAAAATCTTGGGTCATCGATGGCGAAACGGGTTGGAGCGGCAATTGGCGACGCCAATGGTACGGTTTAAAGCACTTTTTCGAGTACTTGGAAACGAAGACTTATAAGATGCACATCGCGGTACTTTTGTCTCGCTACAGAACGTACTTAAAGTGTCCGACGTGCCTTGGCGCGAGACTTAAAGACGATTGGCTCGCGTGGCGCGTGGGTGATGCCGAAGACGCAAAAAAAGCAACCGCGGGGTTATCCGACTTTCGTCGCTTTAAACCGCGGACCGCGACGTTTGACGACGAAACGCTCGAAAAACTACCGGGACTTAACATTTATGACTTGATGCGGCTACCGCTCGCGAACTTAAAAACGTTTGCGGACGCGCTCCTTGAAAAAGAAACCGACAATAGTCCCGCTCGTTTAGTTCTTCAGGCTATCTCAACGCGCTTAACCTACTTAAATGACGTGGGGCTCGGCTACCTGACGCTCGATCGCCAAAGTCGTACCCTTTCGGGCGGAGAAGTGCAGCGCATCGCCCTGACGACCGCGCTCGGCACGTCTTTAGTCAATACCCTTTTTGTGCTTGATGAGCCTTCGGTCGGTCTGCACCCCCAAGACATGCAAAGGATTAACGGCATTTTGAAAAAAATCCGTGACGCGGGGAACACGTTAGTAATCGTCGAACACGACCCCGACGTCATGCTTGAAGCCGATTTCATCTATGACATGGGGCCGGGCCCGGGCGACGCGGGCGGAGAAATCGTCTTTCAAGGCACACCCGCGAAACTTTTGCAAAGCCAGACGCTCACCGGGCGCTATTTGCGAGAAAACACACTTAAGCGTCAAAACGCGACCCGCCCGATCGCGGCAGAAGGTCCGTTTTTAGAACTTAAAGGCGCCACCGAACACAACCTTAAAAATATCGATGTTCGCTTTCCTCACGCGCGCTTTAGTGTCGTAACGGGCGTCTCGGGTTCAGGCAAGTCAACCCTCATTGAAAACGTACTTGTCCCCGCGCTTAAAAAAGCGCGCCACGAAGCCACCGAAGCGCCCGGCGCGTTTCGCACGATTTCGGGGTTTGAGGCGTTTGAAGAAATCGTTTTTGTCGATCAAAGTGCACTCGGCCGCACTTCACGTTCGAACCCCGTGAGCTATGTCGGGGCGTTTGACGCTATTCGGAAACTCTTTGTCAAAACCGAAACCGCTCAGATGCGCGGTTATACACCGGGGACCTTCAGTTTTAATTCGGGAGACGGTCGCTGCCCCGTTTGCGGAGGAAACGGTTTTGAGCGCGTCGAGATGATGTTTTTATCCGACGTCTACCTCACTTGTCCCGAATGCTCCGGAAAGCGTTATCGCCCCGAAATTCTTGAAGTAACGATCCGAAGAGGAGAACGGACGCTAAATATCGCGGACGTTTTAGATTTAACGGTCGATACCGCTTGCGAACTGTTCGCGGACGATAAAGCGGTTATTCGATTACTCGAACCTTTGCGTAAAGTCGGTCTCGGCTACCTCAAACTCGGCCAACCGGTCCCGACACTATCGGGAGGCGAAGCGCAACGCTTAAAAATCGCGGGCTTTTTAGCTCAAAACGAAACGGATCGCCCGTCTCTGTATCTTTTTGACGAACCGACAACGGGGTTACATTTTGCCGATATCGCTAAACTCCTTGCCTCTTTAAACGAGCTTGTCGACGCGGGGCATACGGTTATCGTCATCGAACATAATCTAGATGTCATCGCGCAAGCCGATTGGGTGGTGGACCTCGGTCCCGAAGGCGGGGACGCTGGCGGCACCGTCGTCTACGAAGGCTCCGCAAAGGGCCTCGTTCGTTGCGAGCGCTCCCATACAGCTCAAGCGCTTACGCGCGCGTTAGAAAAAGTGCAATCCGTCTCGAGCGCCGAACCTTCGAAGGCGGAAAAGCCATATGAAGCAATTGAGGTGCGCGGCGCGCGCGAGCATAACCTTAAAAATATTTCCGTCGATATCCCGCATAATCGTTTTACGGTCGTTACCGGCGTTTCGGGTTCGGGTAAATCGACCCTCGCCTTTGACGTCATCTTTAAAGAAGGCCAAAGGCGATATCTCGAAAGCCTCAACGCTTACGCGCGCTCGGTCGTTCAACCCGCAAGTAAACCCGAAGTCGACGGCATTTACGGGATTGCTCCTACTGTAGCCATCGAGCAACGCACGTCTCGAGGCGGGGTGAAATCAACCGTCGCGACGATGACGGAGATCTACCACTTCTTGCGCCTTCTCTTCGTTAAACTCGGCACCCAATACTGCCCCGATTGCAACCTTGAGGTCGGGACGAGAACGCCCGAAGAAATCGCGCACGAAATCAGAAAGCGCCACGCGGGTGTCGGCGTCAAGCTTTACGCGCCCTTAGTCATCTCTCGCAAAGGCATCTATAAAGACCTCGCCGCTTGGGCAAATAAACGCGGTTATTCGGAACTCCGTGTCGACGGTAAAACCGTCTCCACGGC
>DNBE01000007.1:1640-2858 GCA_003543795.1 Sutterella sp. | reverse complement strand
CATCCCTTGCGTGAAAAGCCTTGTGAACGGTTCGTCAAATTTAACGAGTCCTAAATCACGCATGGCTTTTGTCCAAAATCTCGCGTAAAGAAGGTGAAGAACCGCGTGCTCGATTCCGCCGATATATTGGTCGACGGGCGACCAATAATCGTTTCTGGCATCGACCATCGAATCATTATTGCCCGGGCAGCAATAGCGCATAAAGTACCAGCTCGAGTCAACAAACGTATCCATCGTGTCCGTTTCGCGACGGGCGGGCGCGCCGCACTTCGGGCAAACGCACTTTAAAAATGCTTCCGAGTGATTTAAAGGATTCCCCGACCCGTCGGGGACGAGATCCGTCGGGAGCACCACGGGAAGGTCTTTTTCGGGAACGGGGACAGGGCCGCATTTTTCGCAATGAATGATAGGAATGGGCGTACCCCAATATCTTTGGCGGCTAATACCCCAGTCGCGCAGACGATATTGGATTTGCTTTTCGCCTAGCCCCAAGTTTTGTAATTCTTGCGCGATCGCTTCAATCCCTGCCATGACGGTTAAGCCGTCAAACTTGCCGGAATTCACAAGATACGTTTCGTCGCCTTTATCCGCGTACCAATCTTCCCAAGCGTCGGTGGAATAGGTTTTGTCTTTCATGCCGACGACTTGCTTAATCGTAAGACCGTATTTCTTCGCGAACGCGAAATCGCGTTCGTCATGCGCGGGCACGCCCATGACGGCACCTTCGCCGTAACTCATTAAAACGTAGTTACCGATCCAAAGCGGAACGTCTTCACCCGTTAACGGATGGCGAACCGTAAAGCCCGTATCGATACCTTTTTTCTCCATCGTTTCCATATCGACCGCGGAAACGGAGCCTTGCGCACATTCGGCGATAAAGGCTTGAAGGTCGGGACGGTTTTCGGCTAAGCGCTTAGCAAGGGGATGTTCGGCAGCAATCACCGCGAACGTGACCCCGAAAAGGGTATCGGCGCGGGTTGTGAAGACGGGGAGCTTTTGCTCTTTGCCGTCCATCTCGTAAGTAAAGGACAAACGCACACCGGTCGAGCGTCCGATCCAATGCTTTTGCATCAAGCGAACCTGTTCGGGCCAACCTTCGAGCTTATCGAGGTCTTCGAGAAGTTCGTCCGCGTATTTGGTAATCGCGAGATAGTAGCCCGGGATTTCGCGCTTTTCGACAATAGCGCCCGAGCGCCAACCGCGACCGTCGACCACTTG
>DNBE01000007.1:1350-1602 GCA_003543795.1 Sutterella sp. | reverse complement strand
GACCACTTGTTCGTTCGCGAGCACGGTGTTATCAACCGGGTCCCAATTGACGATTTGGGTTTTGCGATAGCAGATGCCCGCTTCGAGCATCTTTAAGAAAATCCACTGATTCCACCGATAGTACTCGGGCGTACAAGTCGCCAACTCTCTCGACCAATCGAAGGCGAGTCCTAAAGGACGCATTTGTTCCTTCATATCGGCGATATTGGAGAACGTCCACTTCGCGGGTTGAATGCCGTGATTGATGGCGGC
>DNBE01000007.1:0-1294 GCA_003543795.1 Sutterella sp. | reverse complement strand
AGCCCGAAGGCGTCCCAGCCCATCGGCGTCATCACGTTCATGCCCTTCATACGCAAGAAGCGATAAAGGACGTCATTTAAGGTGTAATTTCTCACGTGCCCCATATGAAGCTTGCCGCTCGGGTAGGGGAGCATGGATAAAACGTAAAACTTTTCTTTTTCTCGACCGTTTTTATCGAGCGCGTGTTCGACTGCGCGATAAACGTCTTTGGCTTTCCATTGAGCCTGAATCTCAGACTCCGTATCTTTGGCTGAATATGTCTGTTGCATGAGTTTTCATCAAACGATGTTGTCAATCAAAGTAGTCGAAAAGTATAGCCGTTATCGGCCTTTTTCGTGGTTTTTAGAGGTATTTCTCTCAAAGAAAATTTTTCTTTTCTGAGGGGTACACTTTATGAAATCGAAATTTCTTTTTTTAAAGGCTCTCTATGAATACCGACTTTCACCCTTATTTTGACGAAATGATCGCGATGCGCCGTAAGCTTCACACCTACCCCGAAGAGGGCTGGTGCGAATTCGTGACGACGACTCGCATCATCGAGCGCTTAAAAGCGCTCGGCATCCCCTATCGGGCGGGGTTGGACGTGATTGCCCCCGAAGCGATTATGGGTCGAGATCCGAAACTTGTCGCCAAAGCGTTAGACGCGGCTCGCGCGACGCCAGATATCGACCAAGAGGTCTTAAAAGAAATCGGGGAATATACGGGTGTGATGGCTGAAATCGACACGGGACGTCCGGGGCCCGTCATCGCGTTTCGTGCCGATATCGATTGCGTTTTGTCTAACGAAACCGATGACCCGAAGCACCTACCGAATGTCGGGTGCTTTGCGTCTACCGTACCGGGCCACCAGCACTCGTGCGGCCACGACGGGCACACGGCCGTTGGGTTAGCGCTTTGCCATTGGTTAGTTGACCACAAAGATGAACTCAAAGGTCGCTTTAAAGTCCTTTTCCAACCTGCTGAAGAAGGTGTGAGAGGGGCTGCCGCCATGGCAGCCAAAGGGATTGTCGACGATGTCGATATTTTAATCGGCTCTCACGTCGGGTGCGGCTATACGCTCCACGAAGTGGGGGTGATTGATAGCGGCTTTTTAGCAACGACGAAACTCGATATCGAATTTTTCGGGAAGGCCGCGCACGCGGGTAGCGACCCCGAAAAAGGGCGTTCGGCGTTAGTCGCGGCTGCCGCCTGCGTGATGGCTCTCCAAGGCATTCCACGCCATTCGGCTGGCGCCACACGCGTTGCAATCGGGACGCTTCACGCGGGCACGGGACGCAACGTCGTTGCCGATTAC
>DNBE01000005.1 GCA_003543795.1 Sutterella sp. | reverse complement strand
AGGTCACGGTCGAAACTTTTGACGTCATCCTCGCGGCGTTTTTACAGGCTGATGTTTTCTATGCCTTATCTTACCCGCCCAAAGTCGGGGAGACGCCTCGCGAATTACGCGTTAAAACGGTGCGCGGAAGCGAGATTCGCGCAATCGTCGCTTTTGAGGGAATCGAAACGCGTGAAGCGGCTGACGAAATTCGGGGAACGGCGTTGGCCAAACGCTCCTTTTTACCGATGCCGACCCCTGCCTTTTATTTGGACGACGATTTAACGGGGTTAGTGGCCGTCAATACCGTCGGTGCGCGTCTCGGTACTATTGTCGGCACGGCTTTTAACGGCGCGCAAAATATGCTCGATATCAAGACGGACGCGGGGCATCGGTTTTATGTCCCGATGGTTGACACATACGTCAAGGCGCTCGACTTTGCAGCCGATCGCGTGACGCTTGACTGGGATTTATCCTGGCTATAGAAGAAGGCGTTAAGCGCCTTTTTTCTTTCTTCTTTTTTCTCGGTCGCAAAGGTCCGCGACCGGACAAGTCTCGCACATGGGCTTTATAGCCTTGCAGCAGTATCTACCGTGCAACAAAATCCAATGATGCGCGTCTTTTAAAAACGCCTTCGGCACGTTTTTAAGTAACCCTTGCTCGACTTCAAAGGGTGTTTTCCCGTGCGCAAGACCCGTGCGATTGGCAACGCGAAAGATGTGCGTATCGACGGCTAAGGTCGGTTCGCCGAACGCGACGTTTAAAACCACGTTCGCGGTTTTGCGACCCACGCCCGGAAGCGTCTCTAACTCTTCTCTCGTGCGCGGCACGACGCCTCCGAAGTTATCGATCAACATCCGACTCATCGCGACGAGATTTTTGGTTTTGTTATTAAAGTAATTAATCGACTTCGTATAAGGAATTAAGCCTTCGATGCCGAGCTTGATGAAAGCTTCGGGGGTTTTCGCGACTTTAAATAATTTGTCGGTAACGACGTTGACCCCTCGGTCGGTCGCTTGCGCAGAAAGCATCACGGCAACGAGTAACTCAAAAGGCGTCTCAAAATGCAATTCACTACCCGGATTCGGGCGTAGGGCGGCAAGCCGCTCCATCATCAAATAACGTGTTTTGGCGTTCACTAGTGTCAGTCCTTCAGTAGCGCGTCAAGGAGCGCTTTGCGGTTCGTTGTGTCTTTTGCGAGCGCTTTTTCGCGGGCAAGATGCCGCAAACGCTCCCGAACGGATTTCGCGAGATAGCGTTTTTTAGCCAACTTTGCTTTTTCTTCATCCCAGGCGGGGGCGGGTAGCGTTTCGATACAGTCCGTAGGGCAGACGGCAAGACAAACTTCGCAGCCCGTGCAAAGGGGTTCGAGAATCGCGTGCCTTGCTTTGGGCGCTCCCACGACGGCGTCGACGGGGCAAACCTGAACGCATCGCGTGCACCCGATACAGTCGGCCGCGCGAATGCGCATCGTAAGGCTTTCGGGGTTCGGTTTTGCGGGCGGTTCGTAGGTTTTTTGTAGGCGGTTTGCGAGCTCTTTAGCTAGCGCTTCGCCTCCGAATTCGCATAGGTTCGTGGCGGCGCCTTGGGTTAGAGCTAAAGCGTAAGCCGCGCAGTCGGTAAAGCCGCACTTACCGCACTGCTTTTGAGGTAGCAGGGCATCAAACGCAATCGGGCTTAAACCGGTCATGGTTTTTTGGGTACGTGTCAGTCTTCGATTAAAAGTTCGCGTTTACCGTCGACGTTATGCCACTTGTCGGCATCGTCAGGTCTCGGTCTTTGACGCGTAATCGAAGGCCATTTTTTAGATAACCGGGCGTTTAATTCAATAAATTCGAGTTGATCGGGCGGCACTTCGTCTTCGTAGTAAATGGCATTTTCCGGGCATTCGGGCACGCACACCGCGCAATCGATACATTCGTCGGGATCGATGACTAAAAAATTCTTACCCGCCTTAAAACAATCGACGGGGCAGACGGCAACGCAAGCCGTATCGGTACAGTTAATGCAATTCTGACAAATGACGTGAGCCATAGAAAAAGATTCCGAAAAAGGACAAGTCGATGCGTCATTTTAGAGACTTTGATTCGGCATTGCACGGCAAAGTCCCCTACAATTGACCTTTACCGAAATTTCTCAATTGACGTATCCGAAACGAAGAAAAAAGACGCCATGATTATCGAATCGCTTTTAGATACCGATCTCTATAAATTCACGATGATGCAATGCGTATTGCATCAATTCCCGTCCGCGCACGTCGAGTACCGATTTAAGTGTCGGACGCCCGGTGTCTCGCTTGTTCCTTACGTTGACGCGATTCGAGAAGAGGTCGCCCACCTTTGTTCGCTTCGCTTTACCGATGACGAGCTCGCATATTTGAAAAGCTTGCGCTTTATTAAGCCCGATTTCGTCGATTTTTTAAGTCTTTTTCACTTAAAAGAAAAGTACGTCGACATTCAAACGCAAGGCGAAGAACTGCAAATCTCGATTAAAGGGCCTTGGCTTCATACGATTATGTTCGAAATCCCGATTCTCGCGATTGTCAACGAAACGTACTTTGCTAATCGCTACCCCGATTTGGATTGGGCCGAAGGCAGAAAGCGTCTTAAAGCCAAAATCGATTTAATGAAGTCGCTTCCCGATAACCATTTACTTGCGATTTCGGACTTCGGAACGCGTCGTAGGTTTTCGAGAGTCTGGCAGCGTGAAGTGTTAGAAACCTTGATTCGTGA
>DNBE01000101.1 GCA_003543795.1 Sutterella sp. | reverse complement strand
TACTGATCACCGACCCCACCGCGACACCGATTACTTTTAAGGATGAGAAAAATAGGAGTTGGTAGATGATGTTTGACGCCACACAAATCGCTAGCGACGTGAAGGGCAAGCCTTTGAGTGTCGTCGGGAGTCGGTGCGTTACGACACACCAAATAAGTAGCGTTGCCGCGCCGAACGTCATGCGCATTTCGGTTACGGTCCAAGGCGTTGCGCCTTCGGGGGCTAGGGCTTGGAAAGTTCCTGCGGTGCTACAAAAAAGACACGCCGTAAGGATGAAAAAGACCCCTTTGAGTCTTTGCATAGCGGTGCCTTAAGGTTTGGTGTTTAACGGGTTCTCCACCACACGAAAAACGCGCTCAAAACACCGGCGATGATAGCGCCAAGAACGGATACGGCTAATAAAAATTCGAAGTCGCTATCCGATTGCAACGCCTTAAATAGCCAAAGGCTCACAAGCCCTAAAAAGGCTAAAAGGCAAACGCTAACGATAATCTGTTTCATGAGTGAGTCAAAAGTATTTCTTTTAAAGGAAACATTCTAAATCAAAACGCCCGAAAGTTTTGCTAAAAATCCAAGAGTTTTCGGGCTTCAATGTCCGTTAAATACCGCCAAGTACCCAATGGCAAAGGGCCCAAAACGACGGGTCCCACGCGCACTCGCTTTAAGCGTAAGACTTTTAGTCCAACCGCTTCGCACATCCGACGAATCTGCCGCTTTTTGCCTTCAATTAAGGTAAAGCGAAGTTCCGCTTCGTTAATTGCCTCGACGCGAGCCCTTTGCAGGGCTTTCCCGTCAAGACTTAGCCCGAAGCGCAGTTTCGCGATTTGGGCGGCATCGGCACCTAAGGCGCCTGTCACGATTTGCGCGACGCGAACGATATATTCTTTATCGGTTTTCGCGTCTTCTCCGATAATTTTTTTCACCAACCGCCCGTTTTGGGTCAGGATGAGAAGCCCCGTCGAATCAATATCTAAGCGCCCCGCGGGAACGAGGTGCGCGAGCATCTTGGGATTCAGACTTCGCGTGTTTTCATCTTTCCCCCAGTGGTTTTCATTTCTGATGAGCACCTTTGCGGGCTCGTAGCCGTCTTCGGCTTGGCCTGAGACATACCCAATAGGTTTATTGAGAACCACGGAAATTTGTTCGTTTTGCGCGAGATGGATTTTGGTGTCAAGCGTAATGACATCTTTTGTTGTGACTTTTTGGCCTAAAGTCGCGCGTTGACCGTTAACTAATACAAGGCCTCGTTCGATATAGGTATCGGCTTCGCGGCGAGAGGCTAGCCCCAACTCACTCATGCGCTTACTGAGGCGAACGGGTTCTTCCATTTAAGAAGCCTTTTCTTTTTTAAGCCGCGGCTCGCGTCAAGCGATCGAGCACCGCGCTCCAAGCGTCGGTTTCGGGCGGCGCTTCAAAGATGAGCGCTTTGACGTCAAGCAAATCCATCGCGTGCAACTGCGCGTAAAGAATTCTTTGGTAGTCGGAAGCGTTTTCCGGTGCCGTGTACCACCGTTTAACGTTAGAAGGCGTTTCTTTAAAAGGCGCTTCAAAAGCCATCACGGCAACGGGCGTATTCGCCAAATCCGAGAGGGTTTTAGCAAGGTCTCGGGTTAAGATAACGCGCGTATCGGGCGCGTAGTGGCTCTTAAAGGACCCCGACGCCCGAGGCGAGGCAAAGGTGCCGTCGGGAATCGCGACGTGAAGAACGCTTTCAAGCATCGCGCGCGTAATCGCTCCGTGACGAAGGAGTTCGGGCGTCTCGCCCGACAAATTTAAAATGGTCGACTCAACCCCCACGTCGCACGACCCGCCGTCAAGGACTAAATCGACTGCCCCTTTAGGTTTCGCACCCAAATCGTCGATGACGTGCTGCGCGGTAGTGGGTGAAACCTTCCCGAAGGTGTTTGCGGAGGGCGCCGCGATTCCTCTGTGGTTTTTCCCCGCGAATTCGGAGATGAGAGCCCGAGCCCACGGATGGCTCGGGGCTCTCAAACCCACACTGTCTTGGCCGCCCGTAACCCAATCGCCCACACGGGGCGATTTTTTTAAAATCATTGTTAAGGGCCCGGGCCAAAACGTGCGCGCAAGCGTATAAGCCGCTTGCGGCACGTCTTTTGCCCACGCGTCAAAAGCGTCTTCGCCCGTGACGTGAACGATCAAGGGGTGCGTCTTCGGGCGCTTTTTCGCGGCAAAGATTTTTAAAACGGCCGCTTCATCATCGGCGTTTGCGGCAAGCCCGTAGACGGTCTCGGTCGGCATAGCGACGAGACCCGAAGACGCGAGCACGTCGCAAGCCGCGCGAATGGCGCGGGGGTCGACTTCAGGAGTGTCTGTCATTGGGGCAGGACGCTATGTCGAACTTTGTCGGCTTGCTTTTCGCGGAAAGCTTTGAGCGCCGCGTCAAGCGCCGCGTCGCCCGTTGCTGCCAACATATGCACCACAAATAGCGCGGCGTTTGCGGCACCCGCTTCGCCGATCGCGAAGGTCGCAACCGGAATGCCTTTAGGCATTTGGACCATCGATAAAAGCGAATCGACGCCTTTTAAGTATTTAGAAGGCATGGGGACTGCCAAAACGGGAAGCGTCGTCTTAGCGGCTAAAACGCCCGCTAAATGCGCGGCGCCGCCCGCGCCCGCGATAAGGGCGACGAGGCCTCTTTCTTGCGCGCTTTGCGCGTAGGCAAAAGTATCATCCGGCATCCGGTGCGCGGAAATGACTTTGACTTCATAAGGGACGTTAAAGGCGGCGAGCATATCGCAGGCGCCTTTCATGATTTCCCAGTCGGAAGTCGACCCCATGATGATGCCGACTTTAGGGGATAACTCCATGATTTAAATCCTTTTAATCAAACGCGGTTATTAAAGGACTTTTTGCGCGAGAAGTCCCGCGTCATAGTCTTTGGCCATCGCAAAAAGGCTCTTGGCTTTAATCTTCGCGCCTTGCCCTTCGCACCCGAAAAGAAGATAACGGCTCTTGCACATGTCCGTTGCGGCTTTGCGAGCGACCTTAAGATAGTCTCTCGGGTCGAATTTTTCAGGGTTTTCGACAAAGTATTGGCGAATAGCCGCCGTCATCGCGAGACGAATATCGGTATCGATATTGACCTTGCGAACGCCGTGCTTAATCGCTTCGCAAATTTCTTCAACCGGAACGCCGTACGTTTCCCGCATATTGCCGCCGTATTGACGGATTTGCGCGAGATATTCTTGAGGAACGGAGGACGACCCGTGCATCACAAGGTGCGTATTGGGAAGTCTGTCGTGGATTTCTTTCACACGCGTGATCGACAAAATATCGCCCGTAGGCTTTCTCGTAAATTTATAGGCGCCGTGGCTTGTGCCGATGGCAATTGCGAGAGCGTCTAATTGCGTATTTTGGACGAAGTCGGCTGCCTGATCGGGGTCGGTCAAAAGCTGATCGCGCGTCATCGTCGCGTCGGTGCCGTGCCCGTCTTCTTTATCGCCTTTCATCGTTTCAAGCGACCCGAGGCAGCCG
>DNBE01000156.1 GCA_003543795.1 Sutterella sp. | reverse complement strand
CGTGAAGTTCGGGCTCATAGGGTTCGGCCGTTTGAACGGGTTCATAAGCCGGTTCTTTTCTTTGGCCGTCGTCCGCGCCTTGTAAGGCGTCTTTGACGCGCGCAAATTTCGGGTTACCGCGGCCTCGCCAGAAGAAATAGCCGATCGCGCCCGCGCAAAGGACGATACCGCCGCCCAAGATCCACCAAAGCCAAGCCAAAGAAGAACTTTCTTCTTCGGGTTCGACGTCAAATTGCATGACGCTCGCGGGCTTTTTCTCTTGGGTCACGGCAGCGGGTTCGGGTTCAGGCGCGGGAGGCGGCGGCGCGACACGAGGCACGTCTTCCTCAACCACGGGTTTCGCGGGGGGAGGAGGCGGCGTTTCGGTTGTCGCGGCTACGGTCGCGGGTTTGGGTTGCGGCGCGGGTTTAGCCTGCGGCATGGGTTTTGCCTGCGAGACGGGTTTAGCCTGCGTTACGGGTTTCGCGGGCGCCGCTGCTTTGGGCTTTAGAGCCGAAACCGAGGTTCCCTTTTGGACGGCTTCGACCGCCTTGTCGCGATTGATTCCTTCGACTAAAGCCTTGGGCGGCGCGGTCACGGTCGCGCCCGTCTTCAAAACGAGGACGTTATCTTTCGGGAACGCTTCGGGGTTATGAATCGCGAGCGCCGTTAAGACTTGATGGACGCTTGCCTGCGGATATAAGTCGTGGTAGAGAACGCCCAAAGACCACGGCGTGTAGCCGGGTTCGACGCGCACGGGTTTGGTTAAATCGTAATTTTGAGCGCGCATCTGCGCAAGAGGGCTTTGAGAAGTGCTCGAAGCGGTCGCGCTAGAAGTTTGAGGAGTGGCGCTCGTTACGGGAGAGGTTTGCGGCGTCGCGCTTTGCACGACGGCAGGCGTCTCGGACTTGGCTTGCGGAGCGGAGGTTACCGCGGGTGTCACAGCCGGCGTCGGCTGAGCGGTGCTTGAAGCCGACTCGCCCGCCTTCGCTAATGTCGGAATTCTCGGCGCGACGGCCGCTTTCGAGTCCGCTAAGACGTTATATTGGCGAACCGAGACTTCACCGTCTTGGTGCAATTCCATCAAAAGCGCGAACTGGCGTTCGGCCGCGGGAGCGCGTCCCGAAATGCGAAGTCGCAACGGGTTGCGGCTTGCTAAGGTGAGCGTCATACCTTGGACGGCAGAAGGCACGGGGAGGTTATAGCGTTCATAGGTCGCTTCGGGAGCGAGTTTTGCCAAAAGCGACTTCGTTTGGGCGTTGACGTCTTTGACTTCAACCAAAGCCGCGAAGTTTTCTTCGGGCGCGCTCGTTACTTCCAAATTACCGAAATATGCCGCCCAGGCAACCGAATAGCCGCAAGATAATAAAGCTAAAGCGACGGCCGATACGATTTTTCTCGTCATGAAGCGATTCCCTCTTAAAAAACGAGCCCGCACCTAGATGCGGTAACCTCTTAGAATATGATTCACTAGGTATTGTAATTTCTTTTGTCGGCTTTGGGCCGTCAAAAAGCCATCTTAATCGTTAAAAATAAAGGAATTTGAGATGATTTTTAACAAAGATTGGACACTTGCCGCTTTAAGTGACGCGCTTGAAGCGTTAGGAACCCTTGTCGATGACTACGAAAACGGGCGTATTACGGACGAAGACGCTGTGGGTGAAGAGCTCGCTAATGTCTACGCGAAACTCAATTTTGCTAAAAATACGGCTTCTATAGGACCTGGCGCGATCGACACCGTCGATCATGACGCGCTCATCGCGTACCCGCGAGAAGATTTGTTTGAGATTTTTTTCAAAAACTAGATATCGCGCTTCGGTCGCAAATCGCGAAGCCTGAAGCCGAAAAGCGCGAACACGCCGAAATAAATCACGCAGGCGCCTGCCGTAATGGCGATAACTAATAGCGCGCGAATATCCCAAACATCCTGCATGCCCGCCCAATCAATCCCCTCTTGGATGAAAAAGAGGTAAGCCGCCATCAAAACCGTCGCGCAAACGATTGCGGCGAACCACTTCCCCCAACCGGCTAGAGGCTGATAGGTGCCCCGCTTAAAGAGGAAAAAGAGTAAAAGTCCCGCGTTTAACACACTCCCCGTCCCGACGGAAATCGCGAGCCCCGCGTGCGCGAATAGCGGGACGGTGACGCAGTTACAAAGTTGCACCGCAAGAAGACTCACGGCCGCGATTTTGACGGGCGTTCGAATATCTTTTTGCGCGTAAAAAGCGGGGGCGAGGATCTTGATCGCGATAAGTCCCGACAACCCGAAGGAATACCCCATCACGGCAACGGATGTTTGTTGTACGTCAAAAACGGAAAAATGAATCCCTTGGTATAAAAGGGACACGAAAGCTTGCGCCATCATGCCGAGGCCGACGGAAGCCGGAACGGCAAAAAGGACGACTAAGCGAAGCCCGTGATCTAAAAGCGCGTTATAGCGAGCGGTATTGCCTTTAGCAAAAGCGCTCGAGAGGCTCGGAAGAAGCACGGTGCCTAACGCCACTCCCAAAATCGCGGTCGGAAATTCCATCAATCGGTCGGCAAAGCTTAACCACGTGACGGAACCCGCCGCTAAACGCGAAGCGATATTGGTGTTGATGAGAAGCGAAAGCTGCGCGACCCCCACCCCGAAAAGCGCGGGAAGCATCAAGGTCAAAACACGTTTGACGGCCGCGTCGGATAACGCCGCCTTCACGCTCGTCCACTTCGGGAGCATCCCGATTTTCGCGAGAAACGGAATTTGAAACGCGAGCTGCGCGATGCCGCCCGCGATAACGGCAATCATGAGCGCGAAAATCGGACGCTCGAGGTGGCTCGATAAAAAAAGCGTGCAAACGATAAAGGAGAGGTTTAGTAAAACGGGCGTTGCCGCGGGTACCGCAAAGTGTCCGTAGGTATTTAAAACCCCGGCACTCATCGCGACAAGACTCATGCAAAAGATGTAAGGGAAAAGGTATCGCGTCATGAGTACCGCGAGGTCGAACCCTTCGGGATTAGCTTGAAAGCCAGAGGCGATAATCCAAACGAGAATCGGTGCCGCGATAACGCCCAAAAGGCTAAGCGTGATGAGTGCCGCCGCTAAAACCGTAAAAATTTTGTCGACGAAACTTTTAACGTCTTCTTTTTGATGCTTGGCTTTAACGTCGGAGAGCATCGGCACGAACGCCTGCTGGAAGGCCCCTTCGCCGAAGAGTCGTCGAAACATATTCGGGAGTCTGAACGCGACATAGAAAGCATCGGTTGCGATGCTCGCGCCGAAGTAGCGCGCAATCAGCATGTCACGAATTAAACCCGTTACGCGCGAAACGAGCGTCAGCGACGAAACGGTGGCCGTAGCCTTCAGTAAACCCATAGCCTTAGCGCTACCTTCAAGAAAACATAAAACCCTTGTCTGGCTCTTGAGATTTTGGTATAGTTGGGGGCTTTCCCAACGATGGCCTCATCTTTGGACGCTAATTATGCCCAAAAACCATAGGAAATACCCGTTGGAGAGAATAAATGCATTCGACCGCTTTACCCTAAAAGACGCATTGCCTGACAAAGCGGTTGGTTGATTACCGCTAAAGGCAACAAGGATAAAAATAGATTATGGCAAACAGCAAACAAGCTCGTAAACGCGCCCATCAGGCCGACGTTCGCAACGCTCATCTGTCTGCGCAGCGCTCTCAATATCGCAACGCCATCAAGGCCGTTCGTAAACTCGTCGCCGCTGGCGACAAGGCCGCTGCCGGCGAAGCCTTCAAGAAGGCCGAAAGCGTCGTTGACGCGATGGCTCACAAGGGCGTTCTGCATAAAAACGCCGCCGCTCGCCACAAGAGCCGCATGTCCGCGCTCGTCAAAGCGATGGCCTAATCAGGCTCGGCGTTTCGCAAAAGAAAAGTCCACCGTTTCGGTGGACTTTTTCGTTATAGGAATATTTCTCGTTCAGACTTCGGTCTCAAAAGGCCAATCGAGAATTCCCCCGAAATCGCGAACGTCGGTGTAACCCATGGCGTCAAGCGCCGCGGCCGCTCGAGCGCTTCGAACGCCCGCCCGACAATAAACGAAGAGCGTTAACGCTTTATTTTCGGGTAGCGTCGCGCACCCCGCGACGATATCCTCGACGTCGGCTAAAAGGGCGCCTGGCACGTGGCCCTTTTCATACTCATCTTCGTGGCGCACATCGAGAATCGCGAAAGGAAACGCTTTTTGGATAAAAGCGTCGTGCGCTTCTTGAGGTGAAATTCTTTTAACCGTCACGCTTTTTTCCCATAGACGACTTTCATCGAGAAAATCCCTTCGATTCCGCAGGTAATCACGTCGCCCGCGTTAATCGCGGCCGCGCCCAAAGGCGTTCCCGTCATGATTAAGTCACCGGGAAGTAGTGGCCAAACGTGCGAAATTTCCGAAATCACGTCCGCGACCGATCGAATGAAATCTTTGGTGGAACCGTCTTGACGCAAGTCGTTATTGACGTATAACCAAAGACGCAGGTCCCAGGGATCTGGCATCCGTTCTTTTTTCCGAATAGCGGTGATGGGCGCCGCCGCCTCAAAGCTTTTTGCGGCTTCCCAAGGCGTATCGGGGCGACGCATATCCATGCGGGTCATATCAAGCCCGCAAGCGTACCCGTAAACGACATCAAGCGCTTTTTCCGGAGAGATATTTTTAGCCTGAGCACCGATCGCGACCACGAGTTCGACCTCGTGACGAAAATCCCGACTTTTGCCGTCATAAGGCAGTTCGACAAGCGTTTTACTTGTGACGGGCACAACGCAGTCGGGCGACTTCATAAAAAATTTAGCGGGCGGCTTTTCCCCTTCGTAGGTGCCGCTATTAGCGGCAATACCGAAGACGCGTCTGACGGGAAAAAACGTTTTATCGTCCTCATCTAAAGGCAAAACAGCCTGAGGAGCCGGCGCAAAAAGAAAACTCATAATCGCTTCGCCTTTACTTAAATGATGTCCCCGGAGCGAGGCGGGCGCACCGGATTGGGTTTGCCCGTCACGAAAAGGTAAATTTCGTAAAAATAGCCGCTCACGGCATAAATACAGAAAACGACGAAGGTCGATAGCGACGGGTTCGAAGAAAAACAGATGAAGGCAAGCGCCAAAACGAGCACGAACCAAAACGGCAACGTTCTCACAAACCCCATATTCTTACCGCTAAAAAAGGGCGCGTTCGAAATCATCGTCACACCCGCGTAGATACATAATCCCGCGGTGATATAAGCGTTATAGACCTCGACCCATTCGGGTAAGCGGTTGGATTCGGCAAGCCACACGTACCCCATGACGAGCGCGGCGCCGGCCGGGCTCGCAAGACCCTGGAAAAACCCTTTATCGATTACACCGATGTTGGTATTAAAGCGCGCGAGACGAATCCCTGCGCCCGCGCAGAAAATAAACGCGGCCGCGAATCCGAAACCTCCCAAGTCGGTCAAAGCGAATTCATAAGCGATGACCGAAGGCGCGACGCCGAACGCCGTCATGTCCGCAATGGAATCGAACTGTTCGCCGAAGCTACTTTGGGTATGCGTTAAGCGCGCGACGCGCCCGTCCATCCCGTCCAAAATCATGGATAGGAAAATCGACAACGCGGCAATCGCAAATTCCCCTTCAATCGCGATCACGATACCGTAGAAAGCGCAAATCAAAGAACCCATCGTAAAGGCGTTAGGGAGTAGAAAAATACTCTTCGAGCGAACTTCGCTCACGCGATCTTTTAAGTGCGTGCGCATACGCGCGGCTTTATGAACTTGTCTCATAGGTCGTTTAAATAGGAAGTTTCGCGAGAATCGTTTGAGTGCCGAGTACCTTCTCGCCTAAAGCAACCATCGGTTCGGCGGTTTCGGGTAAGTAAACATCGACCCGACTGCCGAAACGAATAAATCCGTAACGGTCGCCCCGACGCATTTCGTCGCCTTCGCTAACGTAGCAAAGAATGCGTCTCGCGACGAGCCCCGCGATCTGCACGAAGGTAACGAGCGTTCCGTCTTTCATACGGACGGTCACGGCGTTGCGTTCGTTATTTTCGCTCGCTTTATCGAGGTCCGCGTTGACGAAAGACCCCGGTGTGTAGACGACATGCACGACCGTGCCGTCGACGGGCGCTTTTTGGGAATGGACGTTAAATAAATTCATGAAGACGCTGATTTTGAGCGCCTTTTGCCCCGTGACCGGGTCTTTCGCGGATTCGATACGAATCACCCGACCGTCGACGGGACTTAAAACCGCGCCCGCCAATCTCGGAATTTCTCGAGCGGGGTCTCTGAAAAACTGTACGACTAATGCGAAAAGCACCCAAAAGACGGTCGCTATCAATCCCATGCCGAAGGCCGCCGTCACAACGGCAGCGATCACAAAGGCGATAAGAATAATCGCCCAGCCTTCACGGGCGATAAACGGATGCG
>DNBE01000036.1 GCA_003543795.1 Sutterella sp. | reverse complement strand
GTAATTTTCGGGGTTTTCGATTTTAAGTTCGGTTTTCGCGAACGCTAGTACTTCGTCTAAATCGGCTTGGCCCTTAGCCTTGGACGCGGTCGCAAGCGACCGCAAAAAGGCCGTGACTTTTTCAGGGCTATCTGCCATTTTGTCCGCAAGAGATAATTGCGCAAAGTTCTCAAAACCCAAAAGCTGCGCTTCTTCGGTTCTTAAGGCAAGAATGCGGTCGATAACGGGCGCGTTATCGAATCGCCCCTCGTCAGACAAGTCGCTAGCGAGTTTCGCGCGCGCTTCATGAAATGTTTGACGCAGTTTGCGGTCTTCTGCGTAACGCATCACGGCAATATAGGTCGGCGCCGCAAGTGTTAACCGATAGCCGGAAACGCCAGCCTCGGTCGCGGCCGCCTCAAAACTTGTTAAATACGCTTCCGGAATTCCTTTTAAGCGCGTCGCGTCGGGTAGTGTGAGAGAAAAAGCGTTCGTTGCGTCTAACACATTTTCGGAAAACTTTTGCGCTAAAGCCGCTAGTTCGGTTTTGACGACTTTTAAACGCGCTTTTTTATCTTCGGGCAAAAACGCGCCTTCAAGCTTAAAGTCGCGTAGCGCCCGATTGACGACGACTTGTTTGACGGCAGGAAGCGTCTTAAACGCCTCGGAATCTCGAATCGCTTGGTACTTTAAGTAAAGCGTACTTTGCGAAAGTTCGATACCGAAAGCCGTCACAAGCGGTAACGCCTCGTTAAAAGCGGCGCGTAACGCCGGGCTATCTTCGACGCTTGCCATGTGGCTGACGGCGCCCCAGGTTCTAGAAAGGAGCATCGTCGCGCGATTTAAGGGGTCGATGACGTCTTCAAAACTCGCGGGCGTTTCAGGTGCGGTCACGGCCGCGAGTACCTTTCTCGCGTCTTCAATTCTCGCTTTAACGGCAGGGACCACGTCTTCGGCTTTAAAGCTCGCGAAATCGATTAAATCGGTAAATTCAAGCAAAGGATTAGACATAACGGCTTTTGTAAATAGAAAAAGAAGTCCGAAAAAGTTTTGCCCGAATTGTACAGAAACGATTTTTCGGCTCGGTTAAAATGAAGACTTTGAAAAAAAGTCGCGATTTTTTTCTTCGCGAAGGGTAGTAAAGAGGTTTGGTTCGTTATGGATCCGGTTTTCGTTCACTTGCGCATGCATTCGGAGTACTCCGTCACCGATTCGATCGTCAGACTCGATGACGCGATTGCTCGCGTCAAAGGCGAAGGCGTTGGCGCTTTGGGCTTAACGGACAATAACAATATCTTCGGCGGTCTCATTTTTTATTCGCACGCGAGAAAAGCGGGAGTGAAACCCGTTCTCGGGTGCGATTTTGTCATCGAAAACCCCGCCAATCGCGACAAACCTTATCGGATGGCTGTCCTTTGCATGAATCGGACGGGGTACGGCAACTTATGCAAGGTGCTCTCGCGCGCCTGGATTACGAATCAATACCTCGGACAAGGCCAAACGAAAATGGAGTGGCTCATCTCGCATAACGACGGCCTCATCCTCCTTTCAGGCGGTTTCGAAGGGCCTTTTGCGAGTCTATGCATCGCGGGGAAAACCAAGGAAGCGGCAAAACTCGCTTTGCGGTTTAAAGAGGCGTTTGGCGATAGGTTTTACTTTGAAATTCATCGCGCGGGACGCGCTCTTGACGAAGCCGCGCTTCGCTACTCGTTGGCGCTTGCCGCCCAACTTGAGCAACCCGTTGTCGCGACCCACCCGATCGAATTCATGGACGAGAAAGATTTCGCTGATCACGACGCTCGCGTTTGTATCGCGCGCGTCGAAGTGATTGCCGATAAATCGCGTCCGCAACTTTATACCCGCGAGCAATTCATGCCCACCGCGCAAGCGATGGTCGAAAAATTCGCGGATATTCCGAGCGCGATTGCCAATAGCGTTGAAATCGCCAAACGCTGTTCCCTCGAAGACGTCTTAAGCGCTCCGCGCTTACCGCTATTTCCGACACCCAACGGGGAAAGTCTCGATGACTACATCGATCAGCTCTCGCACGAAGGCTTAGAAAAACGTTTGGCTTTCCTTTATCCCGATGCCAAAGAGCGCGAGGCGCAACGCCCGCGCTACGAGGAGCGCTTGGCTTTCGAGCTCGACATCATCAAAAAGATGAAGTTTCCGGGCTACTTTTTAATCGTTCAGGACTTCATCAACTGGAGTAAGCAAAACGGCGTCGCGGTAGGGCCCGGGCGCGGGTCGGGCGCGGGGTCGCTCGTTGCCTACTCGCTTCGTATCACGGATATGGATCCGCTTCGGTACGACTTACTTTTTGAAAGATTTTTAAACCCCGAACGCGTTTCCATGCCCGACTTTGACGTCGACTTTTGCCAATTCAATCGCCAAAAGACGATTAATTACGTCAAAAGTCTTTACGGCGACAAGGCGGTAAGCCAAATCGCGACCTTCGGTACGATGGGTGCCAAAGGGGTCGTGCGTGACGTGGGTCGCGTGATGGGCTTAAGTTACTCTTTATGCGATAAAGTCTCGCGACTGATTCCGGCGCCGCCCGGCAAAACCGTTACGCTTGATGACGCGATCGAGACGGTTCCCGAATTAAAAGAGTGGGTCGCGCGAGACGAAGTCGTCCGAAACTTAATCGAGCGCTCGAAGCCTCTCGAAGGCCTTGTGCGCAATATCGGTATGCACGCGGGCGGCGTTTTAATCGCGCCCGGGAAACTTACCGACTTTTGTCCGCTTTACGCCCAAGACGAAAATCCCGATAACGTCATCAGCCAATTCGATAAAAAAGACGTCGAAAACGTGGGTCTCGTGAAGTTCGACTTTTTGGGATTGACGACGCTCACGATTCTGACTTTCGCGTGCGATTTTGTAAAAGAGCTCGATCCCTCGAGTACCTTTGATTTAGAAAAAATTCCGCTTGACGATAAAGACGTATTCGCGCTTTTCGATAACGCGAATACCGCGGCCGTGTTCCAATTTGAAAGCGCGGGTATGCAAAATCTTTTGCGCCAGGCGCACCCCGATAAGCTCGAAGACTTGATTGCGTTAAACGCCCTTTATCGTCCCGGTCCGATGGACCTGATCCCAGACTACATCCGACGCAAAAACGGCGAAGAAGAAGTCTGCTATCCCGACGCGAGTCTCGTTGACGTCTTAAAAGAGACTTACGGCATCATGGTTTACCAAGAACAAGTCATGCGTGTCGCGCAAATCGTGGGCGGCTTCTCTTTGGGTAAAGCCGACATCTTGCGCCGCGCGATGGGTAAAAAACAAGTCGACGTGATGAAAAGCTATCGCGTCGAATTTATCGCGGGCGCGGCCAAAAACCATATTTCCGAAGATCGCGCGAACGAACTTTTCGACTTGATGGAAAAGTTCGCGGGTTACGGTTTCAATAAATCCCACGCCTGCGCTTACGCGTTTGTCGCCTACCAAACGGCTTATATGAAGGTCCATTACCCGGCGCCCTTTATGGCGGCCAACATGTGCTTAGCGATGAATCAGGGCGAAAAATTGGCGGCGTTGGCTAGCGACTGTTTAGCTAACGGCATTAGCGTTTTGCGCCCTGATGTGAACGAAAGTCGTTACTATTTCCACCCGACTTCGATGACCGCCATTCGCTACGGTTTGGGCGGCATTAAGAGCATGCCAGAAGAAAGCGCTAAAGCTATCGAAGCCGAGCGTCGCGCGAACGGCCCCTTCGCGAGCTTCATGGATTTCGTCACCCGCATCGATCGCACGATGCTCTCCAATAAAGTCCTCGAAGGCTTGATTCACGCGGGCGCCTTTGATTCCATCGAGCCCGATCGGGCGATGCTTTTAGCCGACATCGACAAGGCGTTAAGCGTGAGCGAGAAGCAAACCGCGAACGCCATGCAAGATAGCCTATTCGGGGAAGATTTCGGCGCGATGCCGATCGCGCACGAAAAAGTCGCGCCTTTGAGCGCTTTTTCGCAATTAACCCACGAGCAGATCTTTCTCGGTAGCGACTTTTCAGGGCATCTTTTTGCGGCTTTCGAAGACGAAATCCGAAGTCTTAAGGTCGGTCGCATCGCAAACGTCCGCCACAAGAAAACCGTTCGCAATAACACGGTTGTCGTCGCTGGAGTCGTAAGCGACATCCGCACGGGCGTCAATAAAGAAAAAAACGAAATGTTCGGTACCTTTACGCTCGATGACGCGACGGGAACCATTATGGTTTCGGTCTACGGTCCGAAGTGGTCGGATATGCGAAACGTTTTAGAAGAAGGGGAGTGCGTTTTAGTCAACGCCCGAACGCGAGAAGATCGTTTCTCAACGGGAGGTGTCGCGCTGTCTGCCAACAACGTCGAAACGGCCGCCCAAATGCGTGCCAAAGCGAAAAAAACGGTTTTAATCCGTGTGACGGGCGTTAATGCCGACTTCGATAAATTGCGCGACTTTTTACTTGAGCATAGCCCCAAAATCGATCACGCGGGGTGCGCGGTCGCAATCGAACTCGAAGCGGGCGGCTATCGGGGTCACTTTAAGCTTGAGGGAACTTGGAAGGTCTACGCGAGCGACCGGTTCTTTGACGATTTGAGAGCGCTCCCCGGGCTATCTGCCGAACTGATTTAAAAACGCCTTTTCTAGTTTTCTAGCATTTGGGAGAGCTTGTCGTTGACTTCATCGACAGTGGGCCACCCGTCTTCGCTGCCCACAACTTCGGCTGCCGGATTCCAAGGACGTGTGCGATTGACGGGGCTTACGCCGAAAATCGTCAATTGCTTGACGCCGACTGCGGCCGCGACATGGCTTGTGCCCGAGTCGTTCGAAATCACGATTTTGGCGTCTTTTAAAAGTGCGGCAAAGGTCCCGAGGTTGGTACTTGGCAATTGTCTAGCGTCAGGGCACGCGATGCGTGCGGCTTGCTCGTCGTCTTCGGCCGGAAAAACCAAGGGTTCGATACCGTAATCTTTGAGCGTTCGAACGACGGAATTAATCTGTAACCAATGGCGTGTCTGACCGCGATAAAGACCGCGCGCGATTGGTGAAATAATCGCGTAGTCGGGACCGATCGCGTATTTTTTCTTGAGGTTTTTGGCGCCCGAAATGTGGCGCTGCGCTAAACGAAGCCCGAGGGTTTCGGGAACCGTGTCGAAGCTTGGCGTCACGCCCCAGGATAAAAGCGCGCGATGCACAAGGGTAAAAAGACGCTCGACGGTATGAAGTTCGCCTTCGGGGGGCTCGATTTTCGTTTTTAAAAGTAAAGATCTGGCGTCCGTCGCGTAGCCCGTCGCGGGGATTCCCGCTAAAGCAAATTGCAAGGCGCTTGTAAGCGAATTCGGAAAGAGTAATCCGCGCGGACGCTTTAAAAGCTTTCTTAAGTAGTAAAGGCGCTCGAGATCTTCGGTTAAATGGCCTTCGATCGGGTCGATTCGCCAACCCATGCCGAGCATCAGATTTTCGGTAAAGCGCTTACCGACTAAAAAGGGCTGAAAACCGCTTGCCTCAAGGAGCCGAAGCGCGGGCAACGCCATGCAGCAATCGCTCACATAATTCGGCAATCGGCAAATAACAATCGGTTTCATGAGCCCGGAAAAAAGGAGTGCTAAGAATTTGCTCTAATTGTAGCAACAAGTTCTTTTTCTCCGACTCGAAAATGCCTAAATCGAAACTCTCTTGTGGTAAATTCGTCACTAAGAGCGAGACTTACTGCTAAAATCCGAACGAGTCAGCCGCGCGCGCAAGGCTTGTTTTTTTGATTGCGCGGTGGTCGGTTTCGTCCCTATGAGGCACTAGTGTATGCAACCCGATTATCCGCATCCGTTTATCGCCCGTGAAGGCTGGGCGATTATTCTTATCGCCTTCGTGATTGCTGCCGTTGTGACGGCGGCTTTCGGCATGGGATTGATAGCGACCGTCTTTTGGGTGCTTTTCGCATTAGTCGTACAGTTTTTCAGAGACCCC
>DNBE01000069.1 GCA_003543795.1 Sutterella sp. | reverse complement strand
GAAACGTTCGACGTTCTCGTGAACGTCTCTGGCGGCGGTGAAACTGGTCAAGCGGGCGCGATTCGTCACGGCTTAACGCGCGCTCTCATCGACTACGACGAGGGTTTGAAGCCCGTGCTCAGCAAGGCGGGTTACGTCACGCGTGACGCGCGTGTTGTTGAACGTAAGAAAGTCGGCTTGAGAAAGGCTCGCCGTCGTAAACAGTTCAGCAAGCGTTAATCGCTATTTAAAAAGCTTCGGCTTTTTAAAGTCAAAAACTCCGTTACGAGATTTCTCGCAACGGAGTTTTTCTTTGTCGGGCTTTAAGTATTACAGAAATTAATGCCTTTCCTAAAATTCGATTCGCCTCGTTGATTGTTTGATAGTTAGGTAGTACCTTAAAAACATCCAGTCAATGTGTAAGGAGGCGACGATGTCAGGGTTACTCGAACCGATCGGCAAGTTTATTGCGAATCTTAAATTCGAAGATATTCCGGAAAAAGAAATCTATTGGGCAAAGCTCGCTTTGGCCGACTGGGTCTGCGTGACGATGCCGGGAACGCAATTACCCGCCGCGCGCGACATTCTCGATTATTTGGGCGAAAGACGTCTACCCGGTAAAAGCGTCCTTTTTGCCACGCACGAGACAGCCGACGCCCCGACGGCGTGCCTATTTAACGGCACGGCTTCTCATACGCTTGATTTCGATGACTGCTCGCATTCGATTTACGGGCATCCGACGGCGCCGATCGCGCCGGTCGCTTTCGCTTGCGCGCAAGAGTGCGGCTTGTCTGGCCGAGAGGTTATTCGCGGCTATGTCGCGGGTTTCGAGACGATGACGCAGATCGCGCGTTGGACGTCTCCGATTTTGAGCCAAAACGGTTGGCACGCGACGATTACCTACGGCGTTTTGGGCGCCGCCGCCGTCGCGTGCGCTCTTTACGGGTGCGATGAAGTGACGACCACGCACGCGCTCGGTCTTGCGGCAAGCCGCGCCTGCGGGTTACGTTCGAATTTCGGGACCAAAACCAAGGCTTTACATTGCGGTTTGGCGGCGCTCACGGGCTACGAGTGCGCCCGTATGGCAATCCACGGCATTACTTCCAACCCGAAAGCGATCGAGCAAGCCGACGGCTTTGCGCAGTGCTTAGCTAAACCCATTAAAGCCGAAGACGTAAAAATCGATATCGGCGAGTATTGGGATTTGGTCGAACACGGCTTACTCTTTAAACAATATCCGTGCTGCTCGTCTTCGCATTCGGCGGACGACGCTTGGGACGCGTACTTAAAAGCGCATCCGCTTGATTGGCAGGAAATCGAGAAAATCGATGTCGGTCTCGGCATCCTCGCTTTTAAGGAACTCGTGAGCCACAGGCCTCAAGACGCGGTCGAAGCGAAATTCTCGATCGAATATGCGCTTGCCGCGCGCGTCATTTACGGTCCGATTGAAATCGATACCTTCACGGACGAAAAAGTGCGCGATCCGAGAGTCCAAGATTTGATGAGCCGAATTACAAGTTGCGAAGATCCCGTCTTAGCTAAGAAATTCGCGTACACGGGTAAAGCACCTGCGCGCTTTGACGTGTATCTGAAATCGGGAGAAGTCATTCACTTACATAAAGATCTCGCCGACGGCAACGCGGAATTGCCGTTTAGCGAAGAGCAACGCCACGAGAAGTTCTTGATGTGTATGAGAAAATCGGGCGATGAAACGAACGCGGAAAAATGGTACGCCATCCTGTCCGAGCTCGAACTAGCCAGAGCTTCCGATATCGCGGAAATCGGAAGAAAAGCCTAGAGCCGTTGTAGACTTTTAATATCACGAGCCAGAGGGCTGACATTAGGTTAATCCTTTGATTTTCCTAAAAGTCAGCCCTTCTTTTAAGCGGACGAGATAAGAGAAATTTAACGCGACGAAAACCTTGTGTTAGAATCGCCCAACTTGAAAAAGATAGTTGCCAAAGGATGCATCATGACTGAAAGCGCTGCGCCCCAACCTCTCGTTTTGACCGAACAAGCCATCTCGAAAGTCAAAGAACTCATGGCCGAAGAAGAAAACGCGGCTTTGAAGTTGCGCGTTTTCGTGCAAGGCGGCGGTTGCGCCGGCTTTCAATACGGTTTCGCGTTCGAGGAAGCGGCTAACGAAGACGATACCCTCATCGAAAAAGACGGTGTTTCGCTTCTCGTCGATCCGATCAGCTACCAGTACTTGGTCGGCGCGAGCATCGATTTTAAGGAAGACCTCTCGGGCGCCCAATTCGTGATTCATAATCCGAACGCCGTGACAACCTGCGGGTGCGGGTCTTCTTTCTCGGTTTAAAGAGCATGTATAGCTTCATAGCCGTCCGCAAAGTTCTTCTTTCGCGGGCGGTTTTCTTTTAAAGATTTCCGAACATGATGACGACTCTTGAAAGGCTCGAAGGCGCGCTTACCGGGCTTGCGGCACTCGATACCGAAGGTTTTACGCTTGAAGGCGCTGGGGACTTCGAAGCGCAGACGCTTCTTTGCGTAAGCTCCGTACGCGCGATGACCGAAGGAAGGCCTGCCGGTTTTTACGCGCGCGCCGCGCGCGACATTCGAGGTCTCGTCACGCAAGGGCGGCTGACAATCGGACATACGCTTATGACGGTCGCGACAACGCCCGGCTACGTCGAAAATCCATTTCGCGCCTCAGAAGCGGGCGCGACTTTGCACGCCGAGCAAGATAGTGACGATACGGCGCTCGCGCGAATCGTGGCCGTCGCGGGCGCGCCTGACGGGTATTTCGCGGAACCGATTACTCGCGTTTTTGAGAAAACGGCACATTTAACCCACG
>DNBE01000002.1 GCA_003543795.1 Sutterella sp. | reverse complement strand
ACCGCCCAGTTCATTTCTAAGGACTTGACGCCTGTTAGTTTATAGACGATCCAGTCGTAAGAACCCATCACGCAAGTGACTTTTTCCCAGACTTCGGGTTCGTTTTCTTTGACCCAAAGCAGTCTCGGCAAAATGTGCTGTTGGTTCGTGTAGCCGCCCGTTCTCGCGTAAAGTTTTTTTTGATCGAGGCGAGCGGTAATTTTTTCGATTTGCTCGATTGCGCGCGCGTCTTGCTGTTGGATGGTTTTACGAACGGGTTTACCGTACTTATCGAGTAAAACGATGGCAGGCACCATGCCCGAGCAGCCGATCGCTTTGATGCGCTGCATCTTGCCCGGATGGCGAGCTGCGATTTGGGAGACGCCTTTGACGACGTTATCCCACCAGACGTTCGCGTCTTCTTCGGCCCAATTGGGGTGAAGACTCAAAAGGTCGTGCGGGACGTTACTTTCGTCGACGATGCGTCCGTCGTCGGAAAGCATAATGACTTTAACGGCGGTCGATCCGACGTCGATACCCAAAACAAACTCATCCATGGAAAGACTCCTTTTGGCGTCAAGGGCGGCCGAAAACACCGCCCGAAAACGCGGTACGTAATTGAACTTGCGTCAATTATAAGAGCTTTAAGGTCTTCGCAAGGAAGTTCTTCAGAAAAGGAAAAGACCGTCGATTTAAAGGTTGTTCGCGCGACGATAAACGCAAATATCCTCAACGCTCAAAAGCGGGAACTCAAAGCGTTCGGCAAAGGGAACGACTTCGGGTAAACGCGCCATTTCCCCGAAGTGGTCTTCACTCATAATTTCGCAAAGAACGCCCATCGGACGAAAACCCGCAAGGCGAGCTAAATCAACGGAGCTTTCCGTGTGGCCGCGCCGCGTTAAGACGCCTCCCGCGCGAGCTTCAATGGGGTAGACGTGGCCCGGGCGACGGAGGTCTGTGGGTTTTGCTAAAGGAGAACAAGCGGCCTTAATCGTTGCGACGCGATCGGCGGCACTCACGCCTGTCGTGACGCCACGAGCGGCTTCAATCGTGACGCAAAAAGCCGTCTGTTGGGTATTGGTGTTCGTTGCGACCTGTTGGGGTAAGTCAAGCGCGACGCACGCTTCGTGCGTCATCGCAAGACAGACGATGCCGGAACAGTAGCGAATGAGAAAAGCCATTTGTTCGACGGAAATCGTTTCGGCAGGAAAGATAATATCGCCCTCGTTTTCGCGATTAGCGTCATCGACCACGATTACGCCGTTACCCGCCCGAAACGCTTCGAGCGCTTTTTGAACCCGAATTTCGGGAGTCTTGCCGAAAACTTCTAACAGTTGGTTTTCACCCATAACGATTCCTTCGCGCAAATGTCGATGAGGTGTCGGGAAACGGGGCGGGAAGAAAAAATGCGCGAGACAAAAGACGACGGCAAATGGTGCCGTCAAAGGCTTTGTCGTTATTTGTTTCGCACGCTTTCTTCCGGACTTTAACCGTCGGTGCCGGCATTTCATCGGCTCAACCCGAAGCCAAGGCTTCAGGCTCGTGGACTATCACCACCGGTGGGGAATTGCGCCCCGCCCCGTGTGCGTAAAACATCTCGATTGAGAGCGCATTTTAATCAAAAGGCCGTTTTTATGTCGCGAATAAACACAAACGGCGCTTTCGCAAAAATTGCCACCGAGTATCGTCCGTGGGTTAAAATGCGCACTTATTAGTTCTTTTTTGAAGGGAAGACAAGCAAAACTTCCCGCTCTTTTCACATGCACATAGCTGACGATAACAGGTGTACGGATGGCAGTAGAGGTACGCAAACCCGTATTGATGTCTGCCGGAATGCAATCCGGCAGCTTAGCTATGCGCGAGCCCGAAGAAGCGACCCGCGCGCTTAATCGTCTTCAAGAGCTGCTCGACGCTTTCGAGGAGCATCATCCTTCTACCGAAAAAATTACCGAAAATCTCTCCGCGCAAGAGCGCGAAGCGATTGAAGCCGTCTTAAAGCCCTTACATCCCGCGGATATCGCCTACATTTTGCAAGCGTTACCGAACGACGACCGTATGATTGTCTGGGATCTTGCCGAATCGAATCACGACGGCGAAGTCTTAGTCGAAGTCAATAACGAAGGCGTTCGCGAGTCGCTCATCGAAGCCATGGATCGAGAAGAACTGGTCGACGCCATGGAAACGCTCGATACGGACGAAATCGCGGACTTGGTCGAAGATTTGCCGCCGGACGTGATCGAAGAAGTCCAAGAAGGGTTATCGAGCCAAGAACGGGCGCAATTACGCGCCGCGATGAGCTATCCCGAAGATTCGGTCGGCGCTCGTATGGACTTCGAAGTCGTTCTCATTCGTGAAGACGATACCGTCGAAGGCGTGTTGCGGTATTTAAGAACCTTTGATGAATTGCCCGATCACACGGACTTAATTTTTGTGGTCGATCGCCATACGGTTTTAAAAGGTGCCGTACCGGTCGCGACGCTATTGACAACAGACCCCGAAAGAAGCGTTGCCGAAGTCATGAAAAAAGACGTCTTGACCCTTAACCCGACGGATGACGCAAGCGAAGTCGCGCAGGCGTTCGAGCGCTACGACTTGGTAAGCGCCCCCGTGGTTGACGAAAACGCGAGACTTATCGGTCGCCTGACGGTTAACGAAGTGGTCGATGTCATCCGCGAAGAAAGCGCAGAAGACGCCTACGCCGCGGTAGGCCTTGACGAAGACGCGGACCCCTTCGGTTCGGTTTGGGAAGCGGCTAAAAGTCGTTGGATTTGGCTAGGGGTGAACCTTTGCACCGCGTTTTGCGCCTCTAGCGTCATTAACGCGTTTGAAGGGACGATTTCTAAAGTCGTGGCGCTTGCGACCCTTATGCCGATTGTCTCTGGGATTGCGGGCAATACCGGGAATCAGACGTTGACGCTACTTGTGCGAAGCCTCGCCATGGGGCAGGTGACGACCGCGACCGAGCGCGACCTCTTTAAAAAAGAATTCTTAATCGCGCTTTTAAACGGCATTCTTTGGGGCGCGGTGGCAGGCTTTTTGGCTTTTATGCTCTATCACAACTCGGCTTTCGGGGTAAAACTCGGCTTAGTGATGTTTTTAGCGATGATGCTCAATATCGTCGTGGGAGCTCTTGTGGGTGTTTTGGTCCCCGTGACGCTCAAACACCTAGGGCGAGATCCCGCGCTAGGAAGCTCCGTTCTTTTGACCTTTATTACCGATTCGGGCGGCTTTTTGATTTTCTTGGGGCTAGCTACCGTCTTTTTTGTCTAAAAGCGCTTTGTATTTGCAATGCGTCTTAATGCAAGTCGCCTGCTTCTCGTTGCGCGACGGTTAAGGCGACGAGTCCCGCCGTTTCGGTTCTAAGAATTCTCGGCCCCAAAAGCGCGGGCTTAAAACCGCTTTTAATCGCAATCTCAAGTTCCTCATCGGTAAAGCCGCCTTCGGGGCCTACCGCAAAAGCGGCGCTTGAAACCCCTTTAATGGCTAAAGGCGAACTTTGATCGGGCGACAAAATCCATTTGACTTCATCGCTTGCGGCGTTTAGCGCTACTTCAAGAGAATCGGCCCAAAGGACTTCGGGCACGAAGTCGTTACCCGATTGCTCGCAAGCGGCAGTGACTTTTAAAACCCATTGCGCGAGGCGCTTTTCTCGCCTTGCGCCCGAGAGTTCGACAACAGAACGTTTGGTCGGACAAATGACGATTTTAGAAACCCCGAGTTCGGTTGCTTTTTCGAGCACGAAATCGAGTTTTTCTTGCGCGATGAGGGCTTGAATCAAAGTCAGTTTTAATTTAGGCGCGCTTTTTTGGAAAGTCTCTTTCATTTCGCAGAAAGCTCGGCCTGACTTGAAGGTGAGGGTGCCCGCGGCGCTTGCGCCTTTGCCGTCAAAAAGGGTAATCGCTTCGCCATCTCGCATGCGTTTAGCAAGTCCCGCGTGGCGAGAGACGTCTTCGGGGAGTTCAATAGTATCTCCTGCCCGAAAAGGCACCGGAAGATAAAACCGCGCGGACATAATCGAACTCCTTTTTTTCGTGGCTCACAAAAGTTTTTTCGTATTTTAATTCGAGCGCGTTCTTTTTCTAAGCGAAAAAGGGTATTTCACGTCTTTCGCGCATCGTAAATCTGATACAATGCCTCGCATTATGAAACAGATTTTCTTTTCCCATCACCACGGCTGATCGTCTTTCGATTGTCACGCAATCGGAAGACCCTTTGATATGCTTCCGGCGGGAAAAGACTTCAACGAACCCTCGGGGGCATACCCTTCGAGGGTTTTTGTTTGACGGGAAAGCATTTATCCAAGGAGTTTTTTATGTCACAAAACGCGCAAAGACTTCGAATCGCGATTCAGAAGTCGGGCAGATTAAGCGAAGAGTCGAACGCTTTACTCAAAGCCTGCGGCATAAAAGTGCATTTAAATACGCAGCGCTTAATCGTCATGAGTCAAAACATGCCCGTTGACATTTTGCGCGTCAGAGACGACGATATCCCGCAGCTTGTTTTTGACGGGGTGGTCGATCTCGGCATCGTGGGCGAAGGTGTTCTCGAAGAAAAGATGCTTCAAGCGCAAAGGCAAGGTGAGGATTGCGGCTACGCGCTTTTGCGTAAACTCGATTTCGGTGAGTGTCGCCTTTCGCTAGCGGTCGGCCGCGACGAACCCTATAGCGGCCCCGAAAGCTTAAAAGGCAAACGCATCGCGACAACTTTCCCGAACCTTTTGAGGCGCTTTATGGAAGGCCGCGGTGTGGCTTATAAATCCGCTTATTTATCGGGTTCTGTTGAAATTGCCCCGAGAGCGGGGTTAGCGGACGCGATCTGCGACCAGGTTTCGACCGGCGCGACGCTTGAAGCGA
Organism: Sutterella sp.; assembly: GCA_003543795.1. Taxonomy (GTDB): domain Bacteria; phylum Pseudomonadota; class Gammaproteobacteria; order Burkholderiales; family Burkholderiaceae_F; genus Aphodousia. The sequence goes on along the minus strand of DNBE01000002.1, from coordinate 1,193 downwards.
ACGGCCTACGCGAAGTCGAAGAAATTTATCGTTCGAAAGCGGTTTTGATTCGTAAAACGGAAGCCCTTTCGCCGGAACTCGAAGCCCTTCTTTCTACCCTTTTGGTTCGTATCGAAGGTATGATCGGCGCTCGTGAATCGAAGTACATTATGCTGCATTGCCCGACAGATAAAATCCGTGAAGTATCGGCGCTTTTGCCCGGCGCCGAGCATCCGACGATTTTGAGGTTAGAGGACGACGACCGTCACGTCGCGCTTCACGCCGTCAGTACCGAAACACTATTTTGGGAAACGATGGAAAAGCTCAAAGCCTTGGGTGCTAGTTCCATTCTCGTTTTACCCATTGAAAAAATGATGAAGTAACGCCACGAAAGGAAACCCGAAAGATGCTCATCAATCAAATTATCGATTGGAATACGCTTACCGAACCCCAAAAGTCCGAGGCGCTCATGCGTCCTGCCGTTCAGATGGGTGACAAAATCGCAAGCGTCGTGCGTGAAGTAGTCGAGAACGTCCGCGAACGAAAGGATGATGCCCTTCGCGAATATTCGGCTAAATTCGATCGCTGTGAAGTCAAAGACTTTTTGGTGACTAAAGACGAGTTTGACGCGGCAGAAGACGCGTTAGACGCCTCGCTTAAAGCCGCGATGGTGACAGCCGTTGCCAATATCGAAGCTTTCCATAAGGCGCAAAAACTCGCTCCCGTTTCCGTTCAAACGATGGCCGGCATTACCTGCGAACAGGTGACGCGCCCGATCGAGAGCGTGGGGCTATATATTCCTGGCGGTACCGCTCCTTTATTTTCGACCGCGCTCATGCTCTTGGTTCCTGCCAAAATCGCGGGATGCAAAACGATTGAACTTTGTTCGCCCCCTCCGATCGCGCCCGAAATCCTCTACGCGTGTCGCCTGTGCGGCGTTGAGCGCGTTTATAAAGCGGGCGGCGCGCAAGCGATTGCCGCGATGGCCTTCGGAACTCAATCGATCGGCAAGGTCGATAAGATTTTCGGGCCGGGAAACGCCTACGTAACCGAAGCCAAACGTCAGGTGTCGCAAGTCGCGGACGGCGCCGCAATCGACATGCCCGCGGGTCCTAGCGAAGTGCTGGTGATTGCGGACGCGGGCGCCAATCCCGCGTTCGTTGCGGCCGACCTTTTAAGTCAGGCCGAGCACGGGAAAGACTCTCAGGTTGTGC
>DNBE01000143.1 GCA_003543795.1 Sutterella sp. | reverse complement strand
TCGCCGTATCGAAGGCGAAGAACGGCAAGAGCTTCGCGAAGCGATGAGCCAACTCACCTACCCCGCTGGCATGAGCCTCATCGGTCGCACGGCAGGAATCGGTCGCACGGTCGAAGAATTGCAATGGGACTTAAATTACCTCGTTAAACTTTCCGAAGCGATTGAAGAAGCCGCGACCCCGAAATTTGAGGAACCCTACGAACGCGCGAACGGCAAAAAAGGCATTCGCTACGTCACCTACGATAAAGACGAAAGCGGGAAAGCCTTAAAGCGCGCAAACCCCGCCCCTTACCTCATTTTGGAAGAGAGTAATCTCGTGATTCGCGCAATCCGCGATTACTTTAATCCCGAAATCGGCGAAATCTTGGTCGATACCGAAGAAATTTACGAGCAGGCTCGTCAATTCATGAGCCACGTCATGCCCGACATGATCGGGTGCGTCAAGCGCTATCAAGAAGACATTCCGCTTTTTTCTCGTTTTCAAATCGAGCATCAAATCGAAACCGCTTATTCGCGTACCGTGCAATTGCCTTCGGGCGGCGCGATTGTTATCGACCACACGGAAGCGTTGGTCGCAATCGACGTCAACTCCGCTCACGCGACACGCGGAACCGATATCGAAGAGACGGCTTTTAAGACCAATTGCGAAGCAGCCGACGAAGTCGCGCGTCAAATGCGCCTTCGTGACTTGGGCGGCCTTATCGTGATTGACTTTATCGATATGCTCGAAGCCAAAAACCAACACGCGCTCGAGTCTCGCTTAAAAGAAGCGCTTCGCTATGACAGAGCGCGTGTTCAGATGGCAAAAGTTAGCCGCTTCGGCTTAATCGAACTTTCTCGCCAAAGACTGCGCCCGGCTCTTGCCGAAGGAAGCCACATCACCTGTCCTCGTTGCAACGGCGTCGGCGTCATTCGCGATACCGAAAGCTGCGCGCTACAAATTCTTCGTATTATCGAAGAAGAAGCCTTTAAAGAATCGACGGGTGCCGTCCACGCGCAAGTGCCGGTCGACGTCGCGACTTTCCTTTTAAATGAAAAGCGTCGCGACATCGCGAAAATTGAAGCGCGTCACCACTTACCCGTCGTTTTGATTCCCAATAAGTATCTTGAGACGCCGCATTATCGTATCGAGCGCATTCGCACGGACGACGAACGCCTTGAGCTTGAACGCGCTAGCTACAAGATGGCTGAAGAAATCACGCCTGAAGTCTCGGACGACCCCTATAGCGTTCGTAAGCCCGCGGCTCAGCCCGTCAAACGCCAGACGCCCGTGATTCGTAACTTCATGCACGAAACACCCGCGCCTGAGCACATTGAAAGCGAACGCGTTCTGCCTTCTCGCAAAAAGGAAGCTGCGGCTAAACCCGAGACGAGTTTATGGCAAAAATTTATTTCGCTATTTACTTCTAGCGAAAAACCGAAAGTCGAAACGTCAACGAAATCTCGCGGCGACAGGAGAAGCCGTCGCCCCGAACGCGGCAATCGTAAAAACCGCGTTCAAGAGGCTAAGACCACGAACGACGCGATGAAGAAAGTCACGCCTTCGACGCCTGAAGTAAGCGCCGAAGACAAACCGCGTCAAAATCGCCGTCAACGCCCTGCCGCTCGCCCGACACGACCTGAGCGCGTGAAACCTCAAACGGCTCTTGAAGTAAAGCCCGAGGATCAAACGCCTGAAGTCAAACCCGAAATCACCGAAGTGGTGCTTGAAGCGCCCACCGCGCAAGCGCTCTCCGAAGTGAAAACGTTAGACGACTTCGATTCGACGATTACGAAGCCCAAAGCGAAGCGGCCTGCGCGTCGCGCGCCTACGAAATCTCGTACCGAAGCAGAAGCTGAGGAAATGGGACGCGCTCCCGCGATTGAAACCACGTCGCAGGTAAGCGCCATCGAGGTCGATAGCGCCGAACCCCCCGCTTACTCAAATGACGACATTCGCGCGATGACCGAATCCGTTGCCGAAGGCGAAGAAGCGTTTAAAGCCGCGAAACTAACGCGCAAGGCAACGCCCAAAAAAGTCGAACCCATCGTTCAAGTCATTGAAGAAGAAATCATCACGCATAGCGTCGCGATTGAAACCAAGGCGCCCCTAAATCCGCTATCCGAAGCGGTCTTCGCGGCGGTCTCGCAACCCGTCGCCCAAGCGCCTGCCATGGAAATTAAGAGCGAACCCGCGTCTGACGTTACCGACACCGAGCCCGTTCAAGTTGAACCTCAGGTTGAAGTCGAGGTTACAAAACCCGAGACCGTGACAGGTGAAGAGGCTTTGACGCGTTTAACGAAAGGGCTTGACGAAGCGCTCGCGCGCGAAGGATTAGAAGTGGTCGCGACCGACCCCTCCCAAGTCAAAGCGGTCGATTACTCGCCCGTGAAGTATCCCGGTCGCAAACGCAAGGTCTTACCCGAAATCGTCGAAGAACCTTTGATTCAGGTTCAAACGAAGACGACAGAGACTGAAAACTAAAACGAGTTTTCCGCTCATAAGGATAAAAACCTAAAAGCGCGATAAATAAGGGATGAAAGGCAACTTTCATCCCTTTACTTTTGCCCGAGATTCGTTTTAAATGGTCAGTACTATGAAAAACGTTTCTACCCGTATTTTTTCGGTCGCTTTTCGACCGTCGCCGGCTCCGCGCAAGCGGTGCCCGCTTTGATATGGGGATTTTCGGTCCAACCGCCAAAGTTGAAGAAATGAGGGCATCGTGAAGAATAGCTTCCACGATGCTTTTTTCTTACCCCGAGACCAAGACCGAAACCAATGAACGTTTAACCAATTACTACTACGAATCTCGAAATGTCATTTACTAACCCTTTAGCGATTACCTTTATCGGGTACCTCGTCGCGATGATTGTCATCGGTTTTATCGCCTGGCGATATACGGAAAATTTTGACGATTACATTTTAGGCGGCAGAAGTTTGGGCTCGATTGTGAGCGCCCTTTCCTACGGCGCATCAGATATGAGCGGTTGGCTTCTTTTGGGCGTTCCCGGCGCCGTCTTTTTGAGCGGTATCTCGGAGTCTTGGATTGCCTTCGGCTTGATTACCGGCACTTTCTTTAACTGGCGACTTGTCGCGGCGCGTCTTCGCGTTTATACCGAAAAGTGCCAAAACGCTTTAACACTGCCCGACTACTTCACGAAGCGCTTTGATGACAAGAACCACCTCTTAGCCATCATGTCCGCGGTCGTGATTTTGATTTTCTTTACGATTTATTGCGCTTCCGGTATGGTCGCGGGCGCCCGACTCTTTGAAGTCACGTTCGGCTTTGATTACCACACGGCGCTCTTCTTCGGGGCGTTCGCGACGATTGCTTACGTTTTCGTGGGCGGCTTTTTAGCGGTTGCCTGGACCGATGCCGTGCAAGCGACCCTGATGTGCTTGGCGCTCATCGTCACCCCCATCGCCGTCATGATCGACGCGGGCGGGTTTAGCGCGGTCGTCACACAAATCGATGCCTACGAACCCAAGATGCTCTCCATTATGACGGGCCAGTCGGTGATCGGCATCATTTCCCTTTTAGCCTGGGGCTTGGGTTACTTCGGGCAACCCCACATCCTCGTTCGCTTCATGGCGACGAAGTCGATTTCGGTTATTCCTCGCGCGACGAACACCTGCATCATGTGGATGATCTTCAGTATGGCAGGCGCCGTCTGCGTCGGCTTTTTCGGGCGCGCGTTTTTCTTGCAACACCCCGATTTGGCAGCAAGCGTTCTCGAAAACCCCGAACGTGTTTTCATGGTCTTAAGCCAATTACTCTTTAGCCCCTGGATTGCGGGTATCTTGATGTCCGCCATCTTAGCTGCCGTCATGAGTACGCTTTCTTGCCAACTCCTTGTGAGCTCCTCGACCTTAACCGAAGACCTCTATCACTCGATTATTCGTCCCAAAGCGGGTTCGACCGAACTCCTTTGCTTCGGGCGCTTGATGGTTTTGGGTGTGGCCGCGATTGCGATTTATATCGCGATGGATCCCACGAGCGTCGTTTTCTCGCTTGTGAGCTACGCTTGGGCCGGGTTCGGTGCCGCTTTCGGTCCCGTCGTTTTGATGTCGTTATGGTTTAAGCGCATGACGAGAAACGGCGCCCTAGCGGGTATGGCGGTCGGTGCCGTCACGGTTCTCGTGTGGCACAGCTTCGGCTGGTTCGGTTTGTACGAACTTCTGCCCGGTTTCGTCTTTGCCGCGATTGCCGTTTATGTCGTGAGTATCCTCGATAAGAACCACAACAAGGCGGTCGAAGACGGCTTTGACGATATGGTGCGAGTCGTCACCGCCAAGTAACACCCCGTAACTAAAACGAAGAGGCGAAGCCCGATATCCTCGGGATTCGCCTTTTTCTTTAAGTTTATAATGCGAGGTGCTTTTACGAGTCTTCGAAAACAATATGCAACACGTCACGAAATCTCGAATCAAAGAATTCGCGGCTCGATTCGATCATGAGCTTTCCTATTTAATTTTTTGCCTCATCGTCGAATTCGAACAAACGACTTTTGAGGAAAATCCTAAACGCGAAATCCTGCTTCAAGCGATCATCGCGCATACGGTGTTGGCTTTCGAGACGATTGATTACGATTTTGTCGAAGAAGTCGAAGACGCCCTCGAAGAAAACCTCGATATGGACGTCC
>DNBE01000141.1 GCA_003543795.1 Sutterella sp. | reverse complement strand
CGTTCTTCGCCTTCGATACGGCGAGAAACCCCGCCGCCGCGCGAGTTGTTACTCATGAGAACGAGGTAGCGCCCCGCGAGATTGACAAAGGTCGTCAAAGCCGCGCCTTTATTGCCGCGTTCTTCTTTTTCGACTTGAACGAGAATTTCCTGACCTTCTTCGACGGCGTCCCGAATGGTCGCGGTGCGAACATCGACGCCGGGCTTAAAGTATTTGCGAGAAATTTCTTTAAAAGGTAAGAATCCGTGGCGTTCTTCGCCGTAGTTTACAAAGCACGCTTCTAGACTCGGTTCGATACGGGTGATGACACCCATATAGATATTGGATTTTCTTTGTTCGTGACCCGTGGTTTCGATATCGATATCGATGAGCTTTTGTCCGTCGACAATCGCAAGTCGGGTTTCCTCGGCATGCGTGGCGTTAAAAAGCATCCGTTTCATGACTGACTCCTTTGTTTTTTAAGCGCGACAAAAAGCTCGGACGCTTAAAAAATGTGTTTAAACGGCATTGAAACGTGCGAGGATGCTCGCAAAAATCCTTAATCTAACGCGCTTTGTAACTACATAAATGTAGTTTTGAGCCGTCAAAGGCTAATGCTTATAAAACTTTTGAGTCTTACGCCAAATAAAAGCGGACTCTTTTTTCTAAGCGAGTGTGTTTGATTCTTTAATTCCACGCGGGCCTATCCGTTGGTTTTCTCAACCGATACTTGAAGTTAAAAAACTTCTTTTTTTGATAAACCCCACACGACGCTTCTTAACTCATTTATTTTTTAAGCGCGATAGTTTTCCGATTCAGCCTGGGAAAACGGGCGGCGCTTTAAAGCCCCTTCGATTCGTTTCATGCCAGCGTGCATTAAAAACACGCGATATCGGCTAAAAATGCATTTGCTTAATAAAAAAGCAAAAGCACACAAAATTCTGTTACAAAATCCCGATTCCGCTTGATCGATGAGCCTTTCACTTTATCGAAAGCAATCGCTTAAAATGTGCGAAACAAAGCCCGTGACGGGATCGAGAGATGACCGATTTTCGGTCAAAGACGCATTATATATACTTTTAGTTGGATTTTTAGGCGATGCGAACACTAAATTTAGAGCCTTTAGGTGAAAAACTTGAAGTGCGCCACGTGACGGTCGATGAGGCTAGTCACGGCCAAAGGCTCGATAACTTTTTAATGCGTATCGCAAAAGGCGTTCCTAAAAGTCACCTCTGGCGTATCATCCGCTCTGGCGAAGTACGCGTCAATCGTAAAAAAGCGAACCCTTCCGACAAAGTCTTTACGGGTGACGATATTCGCATCCCGCCCGTTCGCGTCGCGATGCGCGAAGCCAAACCCGTTCCCAAAATCGATGATAAAGATTTAGTCGTCCTTTTTGAAGATAAAGACATCATCGTCATCGATAAACCCGCGCACATGGCCGTCCACGGAGGTTCGGGAGTCTCCTTCGGATTAATCGAGCGGCTTCGCGCGACGCGCGAAGCCGCTCCTTTTCTCGAACTTGTGCATCGCTTAGATAAAGAAACAAGCGGCGCGATAATCATTGCGAAAACCCGCAAAGCGCTCGTGCGACTTCATGAAGCGATTCGAGAGGGGAAGGTTTCTAAAACCTATCTCGCGCTTTTAATCGGCGAGTGCGATTTTGACGTGAAACACGTCAAGAATCGCCTTTTAAAGTTTGTGACGAAATCCGGTGAGCGACGCGTTCGCATCGACTCTGAAGGCCAGGAAAGCCATTCGATCTTTAAGGTTATCGAACGATTTGAAGGCGCAACCTTTGTCGAAGTCAATTTAAAGACGGGGAGAACGCATCAAATTCGCGTTCATGCGGCTAGTCTCGGTCATCCGATTGTGGGAGACGACAAGTACGGAAACTTTGAGATGAACGACGCACTCGCAACCGGCGCCTGGGGTTCTAAATTTAATCGCATGTTTCTTCACGCGCATCGCATTGAATTTCTCCACCCGATCACAGGAGAAAAGCTTTCTATCACGGCACCCCTTCCGCTACAATGCCAAAATCTTTTACGCGCGATGAAGGATTCAATCGATGGTTCCAAAGTTTGATTTTTACGTTTTCGATTGGGACGGCACGGTGATGGATACGACGTCAGCCATTGCCGAAGGGATTATTTACGCCTTCGAGAAGTTGAACTACAACCATCCCGACCTAGAAAAAACGAAATCGATTATCGGAACGGATTGGATGCGAGCGATTTTTACGCTCGCGCCAGACTTTAAGCTCGAAGACTACGCGGATTTTGAAGCCGCCTACCGCGAATACTATCTTGTCAAAGAGCGCGAAGTAACGCTTTTCCCGGGCATTGAAGCGCTTTTAGTCGCGATGCGCGAAAAAGGGCTTTTAACAGCCATCGCGACGGGCAAAAGCCGTCGAGGCTTAAATCGCGTTTTTGCGCAAACGGGAATCGCGCATCTTTTTGACGACACGATTACCGCCGACGAAGCGCGCGCGAAGCCCGATCCCTTGATGCTCGAAATCCTTTGCTCTCGAAACGGGGTCGATCCTCAAAAAACCGTCATGATCGGGGACGCAAGTTACGATATCGAACTAGCCAAAAACGCGGGTTGCGCCTGCGTTGCGGTAAGTTTCGGCGCTTTTTCTCGAGAAAAACTTGCGGCCTACCACGTTCCCGTTTGCGATACGATCGAAGAACTTAAAGTCGCTTTGGGTTTGGACGAGATTCTTTAACGTGCTTCAAGTGCCGCTTTAAAAGCAAACACCGTGGGCACCTTCTTTAGCGTGACCTGCCGCTTTTTCCAATCGGCAATCGTTGCCGTTTGAATCCATTCGTTTGCGCCCGTAATATCTTGAGCGACCGTTAAAAGGGCGCTCTCTGGCAGTGCGGCGATGATATCTTCAAATGTGCGCTCGTTACGATGAGGCGTCTCAATCGCAAGCTGTGTTTCGTCATTAAGACTTGCCCGATAGGCATTTCGAAGCGCTTCGGTTTTTTGGGTTTTCTCAATCGGCAAGTATCCCAAAAACCGAAACCGCTGCCCGCATAAGCCGCTAGCCATCACCGTTAAAAGAATAGAAGAGGCGCCCACCAAGGGGACAACGCGAATCTTCAATTCATGGCAAGCCCGCAC
>DNBE01000129.1 GCA_003543795.1 Sutterella sp. | reverse complement strand
GTCGTGGACTCCCGTTTAAAAGCTGAGTTTGTCGGGTTAACTTTTATGGAAACACTTGACTTAGAAAAACTCGCGCGTCAAAAGCGCGAACAAAAGAACAAAAACCCGTAACTTTTTTAAAGTTGAATGCTTTTTTTGCCCGACAGCAAGCCGCAAGAAAGCCGAAGATAGCGATGGATTTACCTGTCACCGACAAACCGATTACAGATCACGAACGCGTACCGCTTCAAGACGGTATTACTTTGCGCACCAGCCCGTATTACAAAAAGACATTAAAAGCTGACGAAGTGTACGTTTTTGAGAAAGCGCGTAAAGGCGTCTTCATCCCGGACGCCTGTGTTCTGATGATAAGAAAAGGGAAACTCTGGACGGTCAAAAAACTTCAATCGCCTGGAAAACTCACCGCGAAATCGCGCTTAAAAGCCGAGAAGATCGCATTACTCTTTACCTTAACCACTGACCCGGATCAGAACTTTCGCGATACACTTCTCAAGGAAAATCAGCGCAACCAAAAGAAAAATATCCAACCCTCTAACTTTTGAGCTTTTATGACTGAAAACAATTTAAAACCGGGCTCTTGGAAGCCGTCTCCCGCCAAGCGCTTAGAAGCGGGTTTTCGCACGGTACTTGAAACCCGTATGAAAGGGATGCCTTTTTTGCATCCGCATGTTAACGTCGAAGCCGTGGGCTTTCGTCCTTGGAAGCATTTCTGGTTCGGCGTGATGGTAACGCCTTGGTCGATGAATTTTATTTTGGCCGAAGGCGAAGTCGGCGCCTGGAAGTCGGTTCCCGAAGGCCAAAAAGTGCACTATAACTTCCCCGCGGGGTGCTACGACTTTATCAGTGTCAAAGACGACCTTTTAGGCGAATATCAAATGTGTTCGCTCTTTTCGCCTTTAGATCCCCAGATTACGAACCACGCTTTCGCGATCAAGGTCGCCGAAGCCGCAATCGACGCCATCATGCAGGTTGATAACGACCCGCCCGAAGAGGGTCAGGCGTTAGTTCCCGAAGCCCGACCCACCTTAAGCGAAAAAGTCGAGGCGGGGCTACAAAAACCGGTTTCTCGTCGCGCCCTTTTTCACCCGAACGCTAAAGACGAAGACGAAGGCGAGGAATAAAGATTTATGAGCGTCACCGGGTCTCTGACGATTACTTTGCGCCTCAAAGATAGCGTCGTTTATGAAACGGCGCTTTCTGGCGCCAAAGTCGTCCCGATTGGCGAACTCCTTCGCGGTAAATCGGGCAAAGAAGCGCTTTGCATTATTTCGATTCTTTTCGGGCTATGCCCCGCGGCGCAAACCCTTGCCGCTTCTTTGGCTATCCATAGCGCTCAAGGAAACGCTCCTGATACGAACCATTTAACCGATTTAGAAACCGCGAACGCGCTAGAAACCCTCCGAGAAAATCTTCTTTTTTTCGTCACGCGCTTTGTCACCGACCCCGAGCCGAACCTAAAAACCAAAGCGATAGCGGTTTTACGCCAAATCGCGCAAGGAAAATGCCCGGATATAGCAACCCGCGCGGCGCTTCAAAACGAACTTTTTGACGGCTTTAACGCAAACGCTAAAGACCCCGACTCCCTTTTTACGTCGGAAACGGCGATTGCCCGCGCGTTTGACGCGCTCAAAAACATTTCGACTGCCGATTCCATAAAACCCGTCGAAAACGAACCCGATATCGATATCGAGATCGTGTTCGCCGATCCCCGTCTTCTTTTTATCACGTCGGGCGCGGGCGGCGCCTTATCGCGTTTATTACCTAAGGACGCCTTGATTTCGAGAATTTATAAGGGCATCGGGAATACGGTTTTTACGCGAACGCTCGCGCGTTACGTTGAAACGCGAGCGTTACTCACAAATCCCCTTTTAATTAACGCGCAAAACACGACTTTCGCGAAAGACCGCGTCGCGATCTCACGCGTTCATTGCGCGCGCGGGGCTTTATATCATCGCGTCAAACTTGATTCTTCGGGCATGATTTCCGACTACGCCATCATCAGCCCGACGGAAATGCATTTCGGGGAGCGTTTAGAGGCGCTTCAAACCGCCTTTATCGGGTGGAAAGTTAAGAGCGTCGAAGAACTCACCCGCAAGGCTTGCGCCTATATCGATTCTTTTGATCCTTGTTTAGCTTACGAAGTGAGAATAGTTACAGATGCATGAAGTCGGTCTTGCGCAAAGCGTTATTGATATTGTCGAAAAAACCGCTCGCGATAACGGCGCGACGAAGGTGACGGCTGTCACCCTTTCGGTAGGCGAAATCGCGAACGTCGATATGGAAAGCTTTATGCAAGCGATTCGTATCGGGATACGAGGCACGGTGATGGATGCGGCGCACATTCAGGTCACACGCCCAGAAGGGACGGGTTGGTGCATGGCGTGCGGCAAAACCGTTCCCGTGCATCGCATAGGAGAGGCCTGTCCCGTTTGCGGCACGCATCAGGTGACGGTCACGGGCGGGACCGATATCCGCGTCGCCGATATCGAAATCGAAGACTAAATTCGCGCCTGAAACGATTTCCTCATTTGCTATCGAAAGCGCTCATCGAAACGTTTAAAATGACGGGCGTCACTTCAATCCTCTTTTGAGACCATTTGCACCATGACCGATAAGTCCACCAAAGTCATCAATTTAGAAGAAAACGTTTTAAGCGAAAATGATAAAGTCGCGCGCGTCGTGCGCGAAGGCTTTGCCGCTAAAAATCAACTCGCAATCAATTTCATGAGTTCGCCCGGTTCGGGTAAAACGACGCTTTTATGCGAAACCTGCCGACGCCTCAAAGACGACCTTAAAATCTACGTCATCGAAGGCGATCAGCAAACGACGCATGACGCCGATCGCATCGCCGCAACGGGCGTCCCCGCTTTTCAAGTCAACACGGGCGAAAACTGCCACTTAGAAGCCGACATGATTCTTCGCGCTTGTGACGCTCTCAAACCCGAAGAAGGTTCACTTATTTTGATTGAAAACGTGGGGAACCTCGTGTGCCCGGCAGCGTTTGACTTGGGCGAAGCCAAAAAAGTCGTGGTCTTATCCGTCACCGAAGGCGACGATAAGCCCTTGAAGT
>DNBE01000099.1 GCA_003543795.1 Sutterella sp. | reverse complement strand
TCAATATCGCCAAGAAACACCGCCGCGCCAATCCCATGACCGGTCAGGAAGGCGGTATTGAAAATAAAGCCATGCCGATTGATCAAAGCAAAGTCATGCTCTTTAACCCGGCTACGGGTAAGGGCGGGCGCGTCGGCTTTAAAGTCGTCGACGGCAAGAAAGTCCGCGTCTTTAAGTCCGACGATTCCGTCGTCGGCACGAAAGCGTAAAGCGAAGGAGTGAAATAAAAAATGTCTCGTTTCCAAACGCTCTATCGCGAAACCATCGTTCCCGAACTCATTAAGCAGTTCGGCTACAAGACGACGATGCAAGTGCCCCGTCTCGTGAAGATCACGCTCAATATGGGTGTGGGCGAGGCGAGCCAGGACAAGAAGCTTGTTGATGCGGCCTTCGAGGATATGACGAAAATCGCGGGACAAAAACCCGTGATTACGAAGACTCGCAAAGCTATTGCTAACTTTAAGATCCGTGAAAACATGCCGATCGGTTGCATGGTCACGTTGCGCGGCGAGCGCATGTATGACTTCCTCGATCGTCTCGTGACGATCGCTTTCCCGCGCGTTCGCGACTTCCGCGGCGTCTCGGGGCGGTCTTTCGACGGTCGCGGCAACTACAGCGTCGGTTTAAGGGAACAAATCATTTTCCCTGAAATCGAATACGACAAAATCGACCGTGTCCGCGGAATGAACATCTGCATTACGACGAGTGCGAAGACCGACGAAGAAGCCAAGGCGCTTTTAGCCGCGTTCCACTTCCCGTTCCGCAATTAAAGGAAGTCAGCAATGGCAAAACTCGCAATGATTAACCGCAACTTAAAGCGCGAGAAGACCGTCGCTAAGTTCGCGGAAAAACGCGCCGCCCTGAAAGCGGTGATTAACGATACGAATCGTCCGTTCGAGGAACGGATGGCCGCTCGCCGCGAGCTTCAGGCTCTGCCGCGCAACGCCAATCCGTGCCGTTTGCGCAATCGCTGCGCTTTAACGGGCCGTCCCCGCGGGACGTTCCGCAAGTTCGGCTTGGCCCGTAGCAAGATCCGCGAAGCGGCCATGAACGGCGACATCCCCGGCCTTATCAAGGCCAGCTGGTAGAAGGAGAACGCACATGAGTATGAGTGATCCCATCGCCGACATGCTGACCCGCATCCGTAACGGCCAAATGGTGGAAAAAGCGCAGGTCAATATGCCCTGCTCTAAGCTCAAGGTCGCGATTGCCAAAGTCCTCAAAGACGAAGGCTATATCGAAGACTATAGCGTCAATCCCAACGACGGCAAGCCCGAACTCGTCGTCGGCCTCAAGTACTATGAGGGACGCCCCGTCATCGAACGTCTCGAACGCATTTCGCGTCCCGGGCTCCGTGTTTACAAGAACGTGCAGAAGATTCCGCAAGTCATGAACGGTCTCGGTATCGCGATCGTCTCGACCCCGAAGGGTGTCATGACTGACCGCGCCGCGCGCAAAGCCGGCGTCGGCGGCGAAGTGCTCTGCTACGTGGCTTAATCCGGACTAGCGAGGAGAAAAACAATATGTCACGAATCGCCAAAAATCCGGTTCCCGTCGCCAAGGGCGTCGAAGTTAAACTCACCGATGACAAGATTTCCGTCAAGGGTTCGAAAGGCGAACTTTCCTGCGTTTTGCATCCCTTGGTTAACGTCACCGTCGAAGACGGCAAAATCGTTTTCGCGCCGAAAGATGAATCTCGCGACGCCGACATGAACGCGGGGACGCTTCACGCGGTCGTCGCCTCCATGGTTCACGGCGTTTCGGTCGGCTTTGAGAAGAAGTTGACTTTGGTCGGCGTCGGTTTCCGCGCGCAGGCTCAAGGCGACAAACTCAATTTGTCGTTAGGCTTTAGCCACCCGGTCGTCTATCAGCTCCCGAAAGGCGTTACCGCTGAGACCCCGACTCAGACCGAAATCATCATTAAAGGCTCCGACAAGCAGAAGGTCGGTCAGGTTGCGGCCGAAGTCCGCGGCTACCGTCCGCCCGAGCCCTACAAGGGCAAAGGCATCCGCTATGCCGATGAAGTCGTCATCATCAAAGAAACGAAGAAGAAGTAATCGGACGGAGCATCGCTATGATTAATAAAAAACAAGCTCGTCTGCGTCGCGCCGGTGCTACTCGCGCGCGCATTAAGTTGCTCAAGGTCGACCGCCTGACGGTCCACCGTACGAATCAGCATATCTACGCTCAGATCGTGAGCGCCGACGGTACGAGAACGCTTTGCGCGGCCTCGACGACCGAACCTGAAGTGCGCGCTCGTCTTGCCGAAGAAAAATTGCACGGCGGTAACGTCAAAGCCGCCGCGATTGTCGGTGAGCGCATCGCCCAGAAGGCTAAGGCCGCCGGCATCGAAACCTGTGCTTTCGACAGAAGCGGTTTCCGTTATCACGGTCGCATTGCCGCGTTGGCGCAAGCCGCGCGCGATGCCGGATTGAAATTCTAAGGGGTCGTCATGGCTAGGAATCAAGGAAAAAACGCTGCCGCCGAAGTGCAAGACGACGGCATGCGCGAAAAAATGATCGCGGTTAACCGCGTCACCAAGGTCGTCAAGGGCGGCTCGATTATGGCTTTTGCCGCGCTCACCGTCGTGGGCGACGGTAACGGTCGCATCGGCATGGGCACGGGTAAAAGCCGTGAAGTGCCGGCCGCGGTCAGCAAAGCTTTCGAACGCGCGAGAAAGGCCTTACAACGCGTCCCGCTCAATAACGGCACGATCCATCACGCCGTTCTCGGTCACCACGGTGCCGCGCGCGTGATGCTTTTACCCGCCGACGCCGGTACCGGCATTATCGCGGGCGGCCCGATGCGCGCTGTTTTTGACGCGCTCGGCGTCACGGACATCGTCGCGAAGGCCCACGGGTCCACGAATCCGTACAACATCGTGCGCGCGACTTTCGATGCGCTTTCCAATCTCAGAAGTCCCGAAGACATCGCCGCCAAGCGCGGCAAGTCTCTCGAAGACATTCTCGGTTAATGAGGGAGAACTTCCATGGCTGAAAAAACGCTTAAAGTCACTCTCGTTAAAAGCCCAATCGGTACGAACGAGAAGCATCGCGCGACCGTTCTCGGTTTAGGCTTAAAGAAAATGCACCAAAGCCGCGTTCTTGAGGATACGCCCGCCGTTCGCGGGATGATTCGCAAGGTCGCCTTCCTCGTCAAAGTTGAAGACTAAGAGGTAAGCACATGCAATTAAACGATTTAAGTCCCGCTCAGGGTAGCAAACACGCCGCTCACCGTGTCGGTCGCGGCGCGGGCTCGGGCTGGGGCAAGACCGCCGGTCGCGGCCATAAAGGTCAGAAATCTCGCGCGGGCGGTTTCCATAAGATCGGGTTCGAAGGCGGACAGATGCCTTTGCATCGCCGTTTGCCCAAACGCGGGTTTACCTCCAAATTGAAAGCCAAAGTCGGTCAGGTGAGCCTTGCCGCTTTGGAAAAACTCGCGCTCGAAGAAGTCGATATCGCCGCTCTCAAGGCCGCGGGCTGCGTTCCCGCGGGCGTCTTGACGGTGCGTGTTTTCGCTTCCGGCAAATTAACCCGTAAAGTCGCGCTCAAGGGCATTGTCGCCACCAAAGGCGCCAAAGCCGCTATTGAAGCCGCGGGCGGTTCGGTTTCGTAATTTCGCGTTTTCTCAAAAGGATAACCGTTCATGGCAACCGACAGCCGTAAGAAAAACGAAGCTCCCAAGAGCAAGTACGCGGATTTAAAGCGCCGCGTAATCTTCTTGCTCTTGGCGCTCGTCGTTTATCGCATCGGGGCGCATATCCCGGTGCCTGGCATCGATCCGGGGGTGCTCGCGCAGCTCTTTAACGAGCAAAAGGGCGGCATTTTAGGGTTATTTAACATGTTTTCGGGCGGCGCTCTATCGAGATTCTCGGTTTTTGCGCTCGGGATTATGCCCTACATCTCGGC
>DNBE01000011.1 GCA_003543795.1 Sutterella sp. | reverse complement strand
TACACCACGCAAGAAACGAAGACGGCCGGGACGATAGCATGCGTTCCGAGAATATGCACCGACATCCCTAAACAAATCAAATAGGTCACTAGCCCCGTGACGATACTCGCGAGAGCCGCTTTATCGTTAGGCTTTGCCCAGAAAAGACCGCCGATAAGAGGCGTGAGATAAGTGATTTCCAAACCGCCGAACGCAAAAAGATTAATCCACGCGATGACGTCCAACGGATCGAGCGCCAAGAAAATCGATAGGACACCGAAGACAAACGTCATGATTTTGGCCAAGAAGACGCTTTCTTGACGGAACTTGTCGTTCATGTCGATTAAGTCTTTAATCAAGGTACTTGAGGCGGAAATTAAAAGGGAACTCACGGTACTCATCGTGGCAGCCAAGGGCGCAATCAGCGTGATACCCGCAACCCACGGATTCATCTTTTGGCAGATGAAGTAGGGAATGAGATTATCCGTATTCTGTCCGAAAGCGCTCGCGTCTGGAATTACAGCGCGAACGAGAACGCCGACAAAAGTCATCCCGAGCATTAAAAGCCCGCAAACGATAACACCCAAAAGCATCGCCAAACGCATATCGGACGGTTTCTCAAAAGCCATACAGCGAACGGCCGATTGCGGTAAGGCTATCGTCGCAAAACCCACAAGCACCCAAGCCGAAAGAAGCATCCCTAAGGGGAGATGTCCGCCCGAATCAAGGCTCATAAAGCGTTCGCCGATATCGGCCCTGCTCGATAGCGTCAGTCCGATCTGATCCATGCCGCCCCCTTGGGTGACAATCGCGTGGATGAGAAAGCCCATACCGATCAGCATCAAAATCGCGCAAATGGTATCGGTAATCACGACGGCGCGAAAACCTCCGAAAGTGGTAAAACCAACGGTGGTTAAACCGAAGATCAATAGCCCGATGATGTAGTCGTAGCCCGTCGCGTAAGCGAGAATTCTCGCCCCGCCCGTAAATTGACCTGCCATCATCGCTAAAAAGAACATCAAGGTCGCGACCCCGATAATCGCGCAAAGAAAAGACGAGTCGTACCTAGCCCGAATCACATCGATAATCGTAATCGCGTGAATTTTGCGAGAAACGATTGAGAGCTTATAGCCGATGACCCCGAGAATTAAAAAGCCCGTGATAATTTGAGGAGCGGCGAAAACCACCCAAGATAGCCCGTAACTCCAGGCAAGCCCCGGTCCCGAAACAAAGGTACTGACCGACCCGTAAGTCGCAATCAGTGTCATCGCGAGAACGAAACCCGTCGTTTGACGCGAATGCAAAAAGTAAGCAAGAAAAGTTTCGGTCCGTTCTCTAAAGAAAAAGGAAATGAGAAGCAGACCTCCTAAGAAAAAAAGGACGACGGCGACGATGACGGTCATGAGTTCTCCCGATCTTTTTTCACCACGACCCAAACGCTAGCGACCGCGACGAGGTACCCTCCGACACCCGCAAGCCAAAACCAAGCGGGAAAACCAAAATGCGTTTCATGAATCGCCTGCCCGATAAAAAGGAGAAGCCAAAAGCATCCCATCACGATGACGGCCGCGACAAGAGAACGCTTAGCCATGCCGTTTGCTTTTTGCATCGCATCGGCATAGTCCTTTTTATTGTCAAAATCAAAACTATCCATCTTCTTTCGTTTTACGTTAAAACGCGTTTGAGGAGGTAATTTTATCCGAGTTTGAGAGGCATAAAGCTTCGAGAAAACGATGAATCCATTAAAATAGCCGAACTTCTATTTTTAAATACCCGACCACCGTGAAAGATTCCGTCCGAGACAAACTTCGTCAACTCACCTTACGGCTCGAAGAAATCGACGCGACGCTCGCTAGCGAAGATATCGCGCTCGATATGAATCGCTTTCGAGACCTCTCGCGCGAACGCGCCGATATCGAACCGGTCATCGCTCTTTATAAAAAATATTGCGGTATCGAGGAAGATATCCTTGCCGCGCAAGAGTTAGCAACCGACCCTGAAAGCGCGGATTTCGCGCGCGAAGAGATCGCGAACGCCGAAAAAGAACTCGAGACGCTCGAAGGGGAACTTCGCGTTTTGCTTTTACCTAAAGACCCTAACGACGATAAAAACATCTATCTTGAAATCCGGGCGGGCACCGGAGGCGATGAATCCGCGCTTTTTGCGGGAGATCTCTTGCGGATGTATTTGCGCTACGCCGAACGCCAAGGTTGGAAAACGGAAATGGTAAGCGCAAGCCAAAACGATTTGGGCGGCTACAAAGAAGTCATCGTGCGTATTGTCGGAACGGGCGCCTACTCGCGCTTAAAGTTCGAAAGCGGCGCGCATCGCGTCCAACGCGTTCCCGAAACGGAATCTCAAGGTCGCGTGCATACTTCTGCCGCAACGGTCGCGGTCTTACCCGAAGCGGACGAAGTAGGCGACATGGATATCAATCCCGCCGACTTAAGAATAGACGTTTATCGCGCTTCAGGCGCGGGCGGGCAACACGTCCAAAAAACCAACTCGGCGGTTCGCATTACGCATATCCCAACGGGTACCGTCGTGGAATGCCAAGACGAACGCTCGCAGCACGAAAATAAAGCGCGTGCCATGAGTGTACTTGTATCTCGCCTTAAAGCGCAAGAAGTCGCTAAACAGCAGCAAGAAGAGGCTTCGACGCGTAAGTCGCTTGTGGGTTCTGGCGACAGAAGCGAACGCATCCGTACCTATAACTACCCCCAAGGACGCGTCACCGATCACCGGATTAATCTGACGCTCTATAAGCTTGCTTTCATCATGGACGGCGACCTCGATGAAATCATTGCCGCGTTAATCACCGAGCATCAAGTCGAGCTTTTAGCGTCTAGCGGCATGGACGCGTCATGATTGCTTCCGAAGCACTCAAACGTGCCTCTTTACGAATCGAAGTAAGCGAAGCAAAGCTCTTACTTTCTTTTGTTCTAAAAACGGATAAAACCCGACTTACGGCACATCCCGAAACCCCTCTTACCGATTCGCAATGGGAGGCCTTTACGGTGCTCGTTGATCGTCGCGCCGAGGGTGTTCCCGTCCCTTATCTTATCGGTCGACAGGCTTTTTACGGCTTGGATTTCCTCGTAACAAACGATGTTCTTATTCCGAGACCCGATACGGAAACGCTCGTTGAAGAGGCACTCGCCTTTATCGGCAAACGCGCTTTACGCGTTCTTGATATCGGAACGGGTTCTGGCGCGATTGCGCTCGCGATTAAGCACGAAGCGCCCGAAAGCGTTCTTTACGCGAGCGACATTTCGGACGCGGCGATCAAGGTTGCTCAAGCTAACGCCACCTCCCTTCATTTAGACGTGACCTTTAAGCTCGGGGCTTACTTTAAGCCATGGACGGGTGAAACCTTTGATTTGATTGTCAGTAACCCGCCCTATGTCGCAAGGGGTGACGCGCATTTGCAAAACTTAACCTTTGAGCCCGCGAGCGCTCTTATCTCTGGCGAAAAAGGGCTTGACGCTATCACGGAAATCGTGCGACAAGCGCCGGAATTTTTGGCGCCCGGCGGAATGCTCGCGCTCGAGCACGGGTATAACCAAGGAAAAGATGTTTGCGCGCTCTTTCAAAACGGACCTTGGGAAAACATCCGAACCGTAAATGACTTGGGCGGCAACGCTCGCGTGACCACGGGTACGAAAAAATGAGCCGTTCGCAAAGTTTTCACCTACATTTACTCGGCATCGCGCTTATGGTGCTTGTCGGGATTTTGTGGTCTTTTAACGGTGTTTTGACGCGCCTTATTTCGCCTGAATTAACCGCCTCCCACCCGATGGCACTCGTCGGATTCCGAAGCACATTTGCGGCGCTTAGCATCACGCTTTGCGTTTTATTTTTCCAAAAGCGCCCGTTTTGTCGCGACTTTATCGCTAGCGGCTTACCCGGTGCCGTTCACGCCCTTTTTTGGGGCTTGATGCAAATCTGCTTTTTACTGGCGCTTGTCTTTACGAGTTCGGCTAACACCTTTTTAATCGCGGGACTCGGCCCCATGGTTTCCGCTTTTTTAGCCAGAATCGTCCTTAAAACCAAGATCCCTGCCTACACCTACGCCGCGTTGATTTTGGCCTGGGGCGGCGTCCTTTGGATGGGAACGAACGGAGGCGGCCTTCAAGGGAC
>DNBE01000145.1 GCA_003543795.1 Sutterella sp. | reverse complement strand
ATTTCGGCCGCGATGACGATGATGATCGGCTCAATCCCTCAGCAAGACGTCTTCCAGCGAGTCATGAGCGCGAAGTCGGCAAAGATTGCTTCTGCCGGTCCGATTATCGGCGGCACCTTTTATATCTTCTTTGCTTTCGTGCCGATGTTTATCGTCGTTGCCGCCGTGCTCGCGATGCCGGGCATCGGTCTCGAACTCTTAGAAAATAACCCGCAAGGGCTCCTACCGACCCTCATCCGCGACTACATGCCGATGTGGCTTCGCGTCGTCTTCTTCGGCGCCGTGCTTTCTGCCGTTATGAGTACGGCATCGGCTACGATGCTCGCGCCTACGACGACTTTCGTTGAAAACGTTTTACAAAACTACGTCAAGATCAAAGGCCACGAACTTATCTACATGCGCGTGACGCTTGTCATCTTCGCGATGGCGGTTCTCTTTTATAGCCTTTGGTTTGAAGGTACCGCGATCTACGACATGGTCGCGATGGCTTACCAGTTCCCCGTAATCGGTGCCTTCTGGCCGCTCGTTCTCGGGCTTTATTGGAAGAAAGCGACTTCTCAAGGCGTTTGGCTTTCGATCATCTTCGGCACGATTACGTGGACGATTTTGACGGTGACGCCTTTAGCCGACGTCTTCCCGAATGTTTTGGGCGGCTTTATCGTCGCGGGCCTTTCCATGGTCATCGGTAGTTTGTTACCGAACAAAACTAACATCCTCAATCGCTTTGACGAAAAAGCGACCCACGAAGGCTACGGCGTGAAGGCACAACGCGTCGTCGTCGCGAAAAACTAAAGCGCGAAACTTCGCTAAATGAAATTCGGCCCGATATTTTCGGGCCGAATTTTTATGACCCTTCAAAAAAAGCGTCTAGAAGCCAGAAATCGGGCCTGCGGGCGCGTTTAAGGGGCGGGGAATGGTCCCTCTCGTTTTAAGACTCAGAGCGTTCTCAAGGCCGTATTTGAAGCCCTAGGTTTTAAAACGCGTGTAAAGGGGAGTGTTTGAGCGATTTCGAAATGAGAAAACGACAAAAAAGCCGGCTTGGGTAAGCCGGCTTCATTGTGCTGAAAGCATTAATTATCGTTTTCTTCTTCCAAAGACGGATCTTCTTTGGCGCGCATTAAAAGACGCGCGATTTCGGTCGCGTTATGAATTTCAAGCTTACGGTAGGCAGAGCCTCTATGCACTTGCGCGGTCTTTTCCGAAATGCCTAAGGCGTCGCCCACTTCTTTATTGGATTTACCCAAACTGATAAGGTTGACGACTTCGCGTTCGCGCTGCGTAAGAGTTGCCAAGCGTTCTTTAAAGGCGATGACGTCCGCGTTTTTCTTTTGCTTTTCCATATAAGCTTCGATGACTTCGCGAACGACTTTAAAAAGACGCTCTTCGTTAACGGGCTTTTGTAAGAAATCAACTGCGCCCATCTTCGTCGTATGCACGGCCATATCGATATCGCCGTGACCGCTCAAGAAAATAATCGGCAAGTCGATGCCCATTTTGTTGAGATGGGTCTGTAAGCCGATGCCGCTCATATTCGGCATTCTGACATCGAGAATAATACAACCCGGGCGCTCGAAGTCATTACTGGCCAAAAATAGGGACCCGTCGCGATAAGTTTTAACTTCCCAACCTTCGCCTTCAAGTAAGAAAGCTAAGGAATTACGGAAACCTTGATCATCGTCGACAATGCGAACTAATGGAACGTTGTTGGCCATAACGCGTCCTTTTTCTAAATTAAGCTAGAGATTTAAGACTTCTTAAAAAGAAGACCTTATCCCGTTAATTTAGCACAAAACCGCACCTTCGCACCGTAAATTTTTACGGATTTGCCCGACTTTCGGGGGGAAAAGGCCGGTCAATAGCACATAATTTGTCCATCGGTGCGCTTTTCTGTCCCCGCGCAATAGGTGCCGTCACTCTGACGGACGATGACTTGGCCTCGCCCCATGAGCACCGTGTCCGCGATGACTTCGATTGTGTGCCCCATCTTTTGTAAGCGACGGATGACGGCGTTATCGAAGTCTTGCTCCATTTGCACTTTTTTGCCGCCCACCCATTGCCAACGAGGAGCGTCGAGCGCTTGCTGCGGCGACATGTGAAAGTCGATCATGTTTTGTACGACTTGGACGTGCGCCTGCGGCTGCATAAAGCCGCCCATGATGCCGAAAGGTCCGACGGGGTGACCGTCTTTGGTTAAAAAGCCTGGAATAATCGTGTGGTACGGGCGCTTACCGCCCGCTAGCACGTTAACGTGCTCGGGGTCTGTCACGAAATTGGCCGCGCGGTTATTTAAAGATACGCCCGTATCGGGAACCACGATGCCAGAACCGAACCCGTGGTAATTACTTTGAATCATGGAAACCATGTTGCCGAAGCGGTCTGCCGTGCAAAAGTAAACGGTCGAAGGCCCCGTGGGGTCGCCGGGCACCGGGTCGATGGCCGTCTCGCCGATAAGAGAAGCGCGTTTCGCGGCGTAACTCTCGGAGAGCATATCCGCGACGCGCGCTCGCATGGCTGAAGGCTCGGTCACGTGGCGCGCCGCGTCCGTCATCGCAAGCTTCATCGCTTCGATTTGTCTATGTAGGGTCTTCGCGTCGTCGTGCCCCGCCATCTCAAAGCGCTTTAAGATTTGGAGTGCCATCAAAACAGAAATCCCGTGGCCGTTGGGCGGAATTTCCCAAACATCATAGCCTTTGTAATTAACGCTAATGGGCTCGACCCATTCGGGGCGATAGGAGGCTAAATCATCGCGCGTTAAAACGCCGCCGACGGACCCCATAAAGGCTTCGATGGCTTTGGCCGTCTCGCCTTCGTAAAAAGACTTTCCTTCGGTTTCGGCGATGGCTTCGATGGTATCGGCCATTGCTTCCGACCGATAGATTTCGCCGGGGCGCAACGGCCGCCCTTCGGGGCAAAAGAGATCAAACCAAGGACGATAGGTTTCGGAGGGCGTCATTGCGGCAAATTTACGCGCTGCATCTTCCCAAAGACGCGCGACGTTGGGAGAAACGGGGAAGCCTTCGCGCGCGTAAGAAATCGCGGGACGCGTGACGTCTTCTAACGCCATCTTCCCGAAACGCTTTTGGATTTCAATCCAGGCGCCGACCGCGCCCGGCACATCGACCGATAAAGGCCCGTAAGTCGGAATGGCATCTAACCCTCGGTCTTTCAATAAAGAAAGGGTGAGGGCTTCGGGAGACGGCCCCGAGCCGTTAATACCATAGAGCTTTCCTTCGTACCAAATTAAAGCGAACGCGTCAGATCCCAGGCCGTTTCCAGAAGGCTCAACCAAGGGTTGGACGAAACTCATCGCGATTGCGGCGTCAATCGCGTTACCGCCTTCTAAAAGGACCTGTAAGCCGACGCTTGCGGCTGTCGGGTTACCGGCAGCCGCGACACCGTTTTTAGCGTAGGTGACGGCGCGTCGAGACGTGTAGGGGAAGTCGTTCGCATCAAAATTCATAGATTCGATTAGGCGCGGAAACCTCTGCATTTATGCCG
>DNBE01000037.1 GCA_003543795.1 Sutterella sp. | reverse complement strand
TGACTTCGCCAGAGCGAACGGCCTCTAACCCGATTTCGCCTAAGCTCTTACCCGGGAAATGCGCCGTTTCGGGCGCTTTCCCGTTCATATTCACAAACCACTGTTTGGATAAGAACGGTTCGACTGCTTGCCCCGTACGAGCAACGCGGGGAACGACGTGGCGATGTTTTTTAACGGCAACGAGAAGCCCCAACGCCTTTAAGTCGGCAACGACCGCTTCGCGGGCTTCGTAGCGATCCATCCCGCGGTACTTTTCAGGACCGTTTTCGTTAATACGAGCGCTTTCGTCCAAAACGGAGAGTTTCGCTAATCCGTGGCGCTCGCCCACTTCAAAGTCGTTAAAGTCGTGCGCGGGCGTGATTTTGACGCAGCCAGACCCGAATTCACGGTCGACATAGGTATCCGCAATGACCGGAATCGTCCTATCGCATAAGGGGAGGATGAGAGACTTTCCGATCATCGATTGATAGCGTTCGTCTTCGGGGTGGACGGCAACGGCTTGGTCCCCGAAAAGCGTTTCGGGACGCGTCGTAGCGACAACAAGGCCGTCATTGGTGCCGTCCGCGGACGGATAACGGATTTCCCAAAGAAAACCGTCTTCTTCCTCGCTTTCGACTTCGAGGTCGCTCACCGACGTGCGAAGCTTCGGGTCCCAATTACAAAGGCGCTCGCCCCGATAGATAAGGCCGTCTTCATAAAGGCGCACGAAGCAGTCGGTTACGACGGGCGAAAGGCGCTCGTCCATCGTGAAATAAAGTCGATCCCAGTCAACGGAGTCGCCTAAGCACCGGATTTGTTGCAAAATCGTGCCGCCCGAGAACTTTTGCCACTCCCAGACGCGACGGATGAACTCGTCTCGCGAGAGGTCTTTGACCGAGATGCCTTCTTTTTCGAGTTGGCGCTCGACAACGATTTGGGTCGCGATACCCGCGTGGTCGGTGCCCGGAATCCAGGCCGTGTTTTCGCCGAGCATTCTGTGGTATCTCGCGAGCGTATCCATCACCGACTGGTTAAAGGCATGCCCCATATGCAAGATGCCCGTAATGTTGGGCGGCGGCAATTGAATGGAAAAAGAGGGAGCCGAAGGATTCATACCGGCTTTAAAAAAGCCGCTTTCTTCCCAATACGGATACCATTTTTTCTCAATTTCCGAGGGCTCGAAACTTTTTGCTAATTCGTCTTTCATCGTTTTGTCTTTCGTGAATAGGTTGTCGATAAACACTATTGGGCGCGTTCGTCATCCAAAATTTTGCCGAGTTCTTCGTGTACGCTCTTCACAACTAAAGCATTGACTTGGCGCGAGAGGTCGCCTTTAAGGCGAAGGGCAAGAGCGCCGACGACGTCGTCTAACATCGTCGCGATTTCGCCTTCGACCGCGGCCGTGACGGCGGGAGCTAGGCGGTTTGCGAGAATTTCAAGCGCTTCGCGTTTTGCTTCTCTCATATCGACCGTCGGGGTCTTGAAGGCTTCGTTTTCAGGCTCGATTTTTCTGACATAAGCGAGAATTTCTACCCAAGGCGCTTCGATTCGATTGCGGATAATAGGGATGTCGTCTTTAGCTTCAAGTACGGGTTCTTGGCGCAGTTCTTCAGTCATGCTGTCCTCGATTCGGTTGTGTTGCGCGCAACGGGAGTAAAGCCCGCTTCACGGTAGTATTTAAAACGTCGGCGGGCAAGCGCTTTTTGCGATTCGTCATTGGTGACGATATCGATCACGCGCTTGACGCCGTTTGCGATTAAGTCCTGATTGTCGATGGGGGAGGCCGCTAGGCTAACCAACATGTCTCGCCCGAAAAGCTCTGGGGCGTTTCCGGAGAAAACGACCGGGGTTTGGGAGGCAAGAGGGTCGGTTGCGGCGACGTGCGGGTAAAAGCCCGTCGCGTCAAACGCCCAAAGGCGTCTTGCGAAATCGTCAAGCGTCGCGGGGTCGTCGCAATAGACGCCTACCGTCATCTTCAAGCGCAAAGCTTTCCGAGTGACGCGACAGGCGTATAAAACCGCGTCGTCCACGTTAATATGAAAGTCGATTTCTTGAGCCATGGCCATTCCATGCATTAAACGATTCATTTTAATCGATATCAGACCCTTAAAGAAAGAAATACCGCCGGAAAGTTTGAGGCTTTTCCGGCGGTATCTTTTTGAACGGCAGTGTCTTTAGTGACTATTTAAGAAATTAACCGCCGTCATCGCGTGCAAAAGCGCCCCTTTCACAAGAACACTTTCGTCTACGCAGTAGTGGTTCGAATGCTGAGGCCAAATCGAGCCGCAGGCTTCGTTTCTGACGCCCAAAAGCGCGATTGCGGACGGAACCTTGAGGCCGTACTCGGAGAAGTCTTCCGCGCCCATCGTAAATTCATAGGAGGCTTGGAAGTTTTCGCCGAAAACGGCACGTGCGGCTTTTTGCGCGAAATCGGTCACTTCGGGGTCGTTAATCGTGGGGCCGAGCATATAGGTGTAATTGACTTCTGCGGTCGCGCGATAGGCGCTAGCCACCCCTTGCGCGATACGCGTAATTTGCCCTTCGAGCTCGTTACGAACTTCGCGCGAGAAGCAACGCGTCGTCCCGAGTAAATAAGCTTCACCCGCGATGATGTTAAAGCGCGTGCCCGATTCGATTTTGCCCACAGAAACAACACATGTTTCGTTCGGCGCGACTTCGCGCGAAACGATTGTCTGCAAGTTCTGAACGATGGCGCTCGCGACAACTACCGCGTCGACCGTCTGGTGCGGTTGCGAGCCGTGACCGGCTTTGCCGTGAACCTTGATATCGAACATGTCGGCGCTAGCCATCCGGGGACCGGGTTTAATCGACACTTGGCCCGCGTCGAAGTCACTCCAGACGTGGATACCGAAGCAGGCGGCGACGTCGTCCAAAACGCCCGCGTCGATAAAGTCGCGCGCGCCCCAGGCGACTTCTTCAGCAGGCTGGAAGGCAAGCTTGACGCGACCTTTAAATTCGGAGCGAATTTCGTTGAGGATTTTCGCGGCCGTCAATAGCATCGAGATGTGGCAGTCGTGACCGCAAGCGTGCATGTAACCTTTGTTGACGCTCGCGTAAGGCGCGCCCGTGTCCTCAAGGACTTCGAGCGCGTCCATGTCGGCACGAAGCATAAAGGTTTTGCCGGGAGCGTTACCGTCAATCGTCGCGACGATGCCGTAACCCGTACCGGCTTTTTCCCACTTCACGCCCATAGCGGTCAGTTCTTCACCGATGCGCTTAGAAGTTTCTTTTTCCTGGCGACTCGGTTCGGGATGCGCGTGGAAGTACCGGCGCATCTCAATTTGATAGTCGTTGTGGCGTTTAGCCAGACTTTCAAGATCGATCATAAAGTTTTCAAAATCCTTTGAAAGTCCATTAGAACATCTTCGCGAAGATACCTGCGATAAAGACCGACGTAATCGTAACGGTCACAAAGCCGCCCACGATCATGGACGGGAACATCTTACTCATTAAGAAAGCGTGTTCTTCTTTGTTCTTCGCAACGGAATCGATCGTCGAAATCGTGATGATCTGGTCAAACGGGAAGCCGTAGAGCGCCGTTAAACAGTTCGCAAAGGTAATCGAGAAGCTACGATGCAAAATAAGGCTAGCGACATAAGCCATCACGGCCATACCGAAGACGCCCAAGATGATTAAAAGAATCATCGGGCCGATTAAGTCACCTAACATCGCGGGCGAGCAGTCCTTCAAACCTTCGAAGACGTAGAGCACGAGCGCGAACATGCAGATACCGAACGAATTCGATTTATTTAAAGCGTTGCGGTCAAGGAACCCGAGCGTGCAGAAAACGACGCCGAGAACAAGGGCCCAAATCGCGCCCGAAATGCCGGTGTACTTACCGAGGATCATGGCGCCCCAGGCGACGATCGCGAGCTTACCGAGAACGACGGTCGAGGTGTTCCACTTTTCGGGCAATTGAAGGGGCAAACGCTTTTCGGGTTCGGGATCGGCGCTTAAAACCGTTTGCGCGGCGGCAAGTTCGGAAGCGTCGATCGTGACTTCGCCTTTTCTATAGGCGTCGATCAAGCGAGCGGCTTCGCGCTTTAAGGCGATAGCCGTTAAAGGATAACCCGCGAAACCTTGCACGCAATACATCGTAATCGCGAAAACGGAAGCGGCGACAAGGCCCGCGTCGGCAGCGGCTTTTTGCATCATGGTCGCGGCGATGATACCGCCCGTAAGCGGCGGCAGACCCGCGATGATGAGCGAGCGGTCAATAAACCAGGGACCCACGAAATAAGCCAAAACGCACATACCGAAAAGGCCGGCCAAGCACGAGATGACGGTTTTCCATTGGTCGATTAAACGACGCAAGCTGATGATGGTACCTAAGTGCGTAATCAATAAGAAAATCGCAACCGTGGCGCCAAACGGGAATAAGAGAGTGTCTTTGACAAGGGTCTGGGGGAGAATCGTCCAATAGCCGACCAAGAAAATGACGGCCGAAACGAAAACGGACGGCACCCAGGCGTGTGTTTTGCGGTCAACGAGCTCGCCGATCATGATGATCAGCGCGCAGATGGCAAATGCCAAAAGGAAGTTATACATAGAGTTTCCTTCTTTTTATGGAAATAAATTTCTTCAATATAGACCAATATTTACAATTTGTAATAATTAAATTTGCTTAGATTTCGGGGGAATTACGCACGAAAGAACACCAAAAAGCCGCTTTCGGCTTATCTCCCCCTGGTTCTCGGTAAAATAGCGATACGACACTAACGGAGTGCTGTTATCCATGGAGCAAGTCAGTAAATTGCGCTTATCGCGCATTACCAAAAACATCAACCTCATCATTCCTTTTTATCGCGACGGTTTAGGTTTCGAGATTCTTGATCGAGGCGAAGGCGTCGACGGGGTCGATAGCGTTCTTTTGGGTCATAAAGACTGGCCTTATCAATTCGAGTTCGTGCAAATCAGAGGCGCAAATGACACACCTCGCGCGCCCGCGGAAACGTATCGCGTTTTTTGTATCGAAGACGAAGCGATTTGGAAACGCATTCTTGAAAGCTGCTACGAAGCGGGTTTCCCGCAAGTGACGCCGCCTCCTCAATACGTGAGCGCGAAGTGGCCGAGCGTGGCCTATCAGGACGCTGACGGCTACCTCGTGGTTTTAATCAAAGGGCGTTGGAAAAAATAAAGGCAAGATGTCCGGCGAACGTTTTTTAGTGATATCGCCTTCTTGGATAGGCGATATCATCATGAGTCAGAGCTTTCTCGCGGTCATTCACAAAATGCACCCCGAAGTCGCGATCGACGTTTACGCGCCTGCCTTTGCCGAACCCGTTTTGCGCCGAATGCCCGAAGTCGAAAACGTCATCATCAATCCTTTTAAGCACGGAGAACTCAATCTCGGCTTAAGAATGAAAGAAGGCCGAAGGCTTTCCGCCAATCACTATAGTCGCGCTTACGTTTTACCTAACACCTTAAAAGCTGCGCTTGTGCCGTTTTTCGCGAAGATTCCTCAAAGAATCGGCTACAAAGGCGAATCTCGCTACGGCCTCATTAACCGGATGCGCCGAGACAGTAAAGACTTCTCGCTTATGGTCGAGCGCTACGTGGCGCTTGCCTTTGAAGGGTATGACTGCGGTTGCACGAAAATTCTGACCGCCTATGACCGTCCGAAATTACTCTCGCAAGCTTTAACCCCCGAGCAAATCGCGCGTTTCGGAATCGATTTTTCAAAACCGGTACTCGTTTTCGGGTGCGGCGCAAATTGGGGCGAAACGAAGGCTTGGCCCGCGAATCATTTCGCGACGGTTGCCAAAGCTTGGATTCAAAAGGGCGGTGTCGCAGTCGCAATCGGT
>DNBE01000052.1 GCA_003543795.1 Sutterella sp. | reverse complement strand
ACGTCGGCATCTTTGCCGATACGATGCCTAAAGGCCGCGTGATGCTTCTCACGAATATGCTCAAAATCGTGGGTTGCGTCTTGATGCTTTTATGCCTACATCCCCTTTTAGCCTACGCGATCGTGGGCATCGGGGCGGCGGCTTATTCGCCAGCGAAGTACGGGATTTTGACCGAACTCTTGCCGCCCGAAAAGCTCGTCATCGCCAATAGCTGGATGGAAGGCCTCACGGTCGGAAGCATCATCGTGGGCGTGATGCTAGGCGGCCTCTTCGTGCATCCGGCTACGACTCGGTTTTTCCTTGATACGGGTTTTCCTTTCGGGGCTTTAGGTATCGATACACCGGCTGAAATAGCGATTTCGCTTGTCATCTTTATTTATATTCTTGCGGCCCTAGCGAACCTTTTGATTCCCGATACGGGCGCGAGATATAAGCCCGTGAGCTTCGTGCCGATGAAAACGCTTGCGAATTTCATCAACAATTGCCGAGTGCTCTGGACCGATAAACTCGGTCAGATTTCGCTATCGGTTACGACGCTTTTTTGGGGCGCGGGCGCCGTTTTGCAATTCTTGGTTCTCACTTGGGCTAATCAAGTCCTCGGGATGGATTTATCACAAGCAGCAGTTCTTCAAGCCGTTGTTAGTATCGGTATCGCGTTGGGTGCGGTCCTTGCCGCCAAATACGTGCCTTTGAAGAAGTCGCTTAACGTTCTCATTATGGGCGTCACGATGGGCGTGATGGTGGCTCTGACCGCGTTTTTTGAAGTCGAGTTTTTCCCAGAAGGCGGTATCAGTCTTTTCGGCTTTACTTTAACGTGGCCTTTACTTGCGGCTTCCGTCATCATGGTCGCGATTGGAACATGCGCGGGCTTTTTCGTCGTACCGATGAATGCTCTCTTGCAACACCGAGGCTATGTCTTAATGAGTGCCGGTCGGTCGATTGCGGTGCAAAACTTCAACGAAAATCTCTCGATTCTCGTGATGCTAGGCCTCTATTCTCTTTTAATTCGTGCCGGGATGAGCGTCACCGAAACGATGTTTACCTTCGGTTCTTTCGTCGCGATTGCGATGTTTTGCGTCATCTTGAAGCATCGCTACAATCAAAAGCAAGGCGACTCGATTCATTTAATCGGTGAAGAAAGAAGAAGCGACGCGGTTTAACTTAAAAGTTCAAAGCGTATAGAAAATCCTGCCAGGCTTTGGCTTTCTCTTGAGGCGAGCGAAGCAAATAAGACGGATGGTAAGTCACAAACGTCGGAATCGTCAGATTACCGATGGTGAAGTCGTGCTTTTTGAGTCTGGCGGCAGTCACCGCCCCTTCAAAGCCCAACACGGCGCGAAGCGCGGGTTTACCCAAAAGAATGATTTTTTGCGGAGCGAGTAATTCGATTTGTCGCATTAAAAAGACGCGACAGGCGCTTGCTTCGGTTTCGCTCGGATCGCGATTATTGGGCGGTCGACACTTTAAAACGTTGATGATGCTCACGTCCTTATCTCGCGACAAATGAACCGCAGATAGCATATTGTCGAGTAACTTCCCGCTTGCGCCCACAAAGGGTTCGCCTTGCAAATCTTCTTCGCGCCCGGGGGCTTCGCCGATTAATAAAAGCTTCGTCTCAGGGGCTTTATGACCCAAGACGGTTAACGTGCGATTGCTAACAAGTTCAGGGCATTGCTCGCAATGTTTAACCAAAACTTGAAGTTCTTCCCAAGACGCTTTAGCGGCTTTCTCAGCGATTGAGGCATCGACTTGGACAGGTCCTGCTTTACGCACGGGAATAACGCGAGAAGGCGCGCTTTTCTGCGCGGTTTGTGTTGGAATCTGCGGCGCTCTTTTTTCCGAAACGGGCTCGACACGAGTCGTTTTAACGACCTCGTCGCTTCTTTCTTCCCAAACGGGTCCTAAACCCATTTCGGAGAGCATTCGGAGATGGACTTCACTTTGTTTCACATGAGCGCCTTTTGCATGACAACGGCATCTTCTCGGCCGTCACGCGTTAAATAGTAGCGCTTTCTAAAGCCGATTTCCTCAAACCCCGCGCTTGAATAAACGTGTCTAGCTCGTGTGTTAGAGACTCGAACTTCTAAAAAGAGATATCGAACGCCTAGGGCAAATAAAATCGCGTCGAGTTCTTCCAAGAGAAGCCTCGCGTAGCCTTTACCGCGAGCGTCAGGGGCGACCGCGAGCGTCAAAATCTCAGCTTCGTCCAAAACGGTTCGATAAACGCATTGGGCAACGATTTTCCCCTTTTCTTCAATCAGAATAACGGGCGTTCCAGATAAAAGGACGCTTTTAAAGTCGTTTAAAGTCCAAGGGAATTCAAAACTCGCGCAATCCAAGGCGTACATTTCTTCGATGTCGCCCAATCCCCCGGAACGAACGGAAATCGTCATTTAAAGCTTCATCCCGAGTTCACGCTCTTTGATGCTTAGCGCAACGTGATTGCGAATGTAAACGGGACGGGCTTGAGAAGCCTTCACGCGCGTGACGCGTTCAGGATAAGTCGCGGCCCACGCGAGAGCGTCCCTCGCGTCAAATTCGCGTTTGATACCTTCAATCCCGAGCTCATAAACATCGAAGGCATTCCCCGTGACCGTTTCAAGTCTTAAATCTTGCGCCCAGGTTTTGACATCTTCGGGAGATAAAAGACAGGCGGCGGCGACTTCTTTAATTTCAGAAGGCGTGATTTCAAAAGCGGCGGCGTAGCACTGCCCCATACGAGCGTCGGTAAGAACGCCGATGTGCCCCATGCGCTGACACCCGACAGCGGTAAATTCGAGGTTCGGGGCAGCAATGACCGGAATCGAGAGCCCGAAAGCCAAACCTTGGGCAATCGAGCAGGCCATACGAACGCCCGTAAAGGCACCGGGCCCCGCCCCGAAAATGATTTCGTCAAGATCGCTAAGTTGAATTTGCGCTTCATTCATAAGCGCTTCGACCCAAGGCAAGACGACAGCCGAATGTTTCCCCGCGAGACGTTCGCTTTTAGCGAAAACGCCTTTTGTTGTCGAGAGCGCGACAGAAAGAATTTCGCTAGCAGACTCAATCGCGAGAACGTTGGACATAGGAACGGGGCAAAAATTTAAGGAATGTTTCGCAAGTATTGCAGCGAGAAGTCTCGTAACTGGCGATGCAATTCGAGGCGCTCGGCGTCATTTAAAATCGAATCGGCAAAAGGCTGCGTCGGACCGACTCGCGCGATAAAACTCATCGCGGGAACGCTTCTTGCGGGATACGGATGCATGTTAATTAAAAAGCGACTGCGGATTAATTCGCGATCGAG
>DNBE01000046.1 GCA_003543795.1 Sutterella sp. | reverse complement strand
TGGACGGACCGCTGGTGTACCGGTTGTGATGCCAATCGCATTGCCGGGTAGCTATGTCCGGAAAGGATAACCGCTGAAAGCATCTAAGCGGGAAACCTGCCTGAAGATAAGTCTTCCCTGGAAACTTGATTTCCGCCAAGGGTCGTTCGAGACGAGGACGTTGATAGGCTGCGTGTGCAGGTGTCGTAAGATACATAGCTAAGCAGTACTAATTGCCCGCCAGGCTTGATCCCATGACCGTGTCGCCTATGCGCGACCGGGCTCGGGTATCGTTAATAAATCAATCCAAACGCGAAACTTATATCCGACCCCTCCTTTACTTGGTTTCCTACCCTCTTTAAGCCGGGTGACCATAGCGTGGCGGTCCCACTACTTCCCTTTCCGAACAGATCAGTGAAACGCCTCCGCACCGATGATAGTTGGTTCTTTTTCCAGTGAAAGTAGGCCATCGCCCAGCTTGATCTCACAACAATACCCTCGCTATATTTAGCGAGGGTATTTTTATATAGAAAAGCAAGTGTAAAAAAAACAACACGTCAAAAACGATTTCTTCCGTCTTTTTGACACACCGTTGACCCTTCCTAAAATGAAATTAGAAGCTTTTCATCCGGGCGGCAAATCATCAGTGAGGAGGCCCGGACGGGTAGCGGTGTCGAGTAAATCGATACCGCTATCTGAAGCTCGAAAAGCCGCTTTCGGTATTCTCTTACCGACGGCGGTTTTCTTTTGTCCATGGTTTATCTGAATGAGAAAAAGCTTCTCGAAAATCGAGGAGCGTGTTGTCTTGAAGCCTTCTAACTTCTTATTCTTCCGAATCTCTTTGAGCTATCGGCAAGTGCGCTTTCAAAAAGTCGCCCAAATCCTTCATTTCGTCGGGGCAAAGCTCGTGGACCATCGGATAGGTATGGAATTCGACTTGGGTATCAAGGCACGTGAGCCGCGATACGCCGTCCGTGACAAGATTGATTGGAATGACGGGGTCGAGTGTTCCGTGCGCGATAAAGACGGGAAGCTTACGTGCGACATCCGAAATTTCGGCAAACCTCGGATGCATCATCGGAACGAATCCTGAAAAAGCGACGACGGCCTGAATATCGGCCGGGTGATTAAAACCCGTTAAAAGCGCGATGACGGCGCCTTGAGAAAAGCCGCCGATCACAATCGGTACGTCGGGCGAAGCCTTTTTTTCGGCTTCAATCAGTTCCGCGACCGCTTTGACAGAAGCGTCCATCCCTTCGACATCCGTTTCTTGCGAGACGGTTTCTTCGATATCTTCGCTGATATCGAACCAAGCAGGCAGCTCTTTATCAAAAGTGCGGACCTTTCGGTCGGGCGCCGTCGGCAAAATGAGATTGACGTTATCGATTTCGGAGTACTGGAACAATTCTTGTTGAAAGTCTTCGAAATCGCTTCCGTCAGCGCCTAAGCCGTGAAGCCAAATCAAGGTAAAGCAAGGCTTATCCCGAGAGATGGGCGTAAGTTTGAAAAATTCCATGAAAAACTTGAATTTTTTAATGTGTCAGGGGTCGATTGTACGGGAAATTTTTAGGTAATGTTGATATATTGCGAAAATTCTTTGTAGGGGCATAACCATGATCAAAATTCTTTTTATTTGTCTCGGAAATATCTGTCGTTCTCCCATTGCCGAAGGCGTGTTTCGGGACTTGATCGTAAAAAGAAATTTGTCGGACGCCTTTGAAATCGCTTCTGCCTCAACGGGGACTTATCATACGGGCGAACACCCCGATCCGAGAGCTGTTCGAGCTGCCGCAAAAGTCGGTATTGATATCTCAAAGCATGTCGCTAGACAAGTGACCTCGAAGGACTTTCGCGACTACGATTTCGTGCTCGGGATGGATGCGGAAAATATGCATAACCTTGCCTTGAAACGCCCCGAAGGCGCCAAAGCGACGGTGCGCCTTTTTGCGAGCTACGCGCGCCCCGAAATCGACGAAATTATTGAAGATCCCTGGTATCGAGATGCCGCTGCTTTTGACGAAACGGTGCGGTTGTGTCAGATTGCCTCTGAAGCTTTTTTAAAGCACCTGATTTCGATGAAAAAACTCTAAAGCTTCTATAAGCTTTTCGGACGTTTTTTTAAGATGAATTTTCTTCCTTGGTATCTTCATTTTTATAAATAATATCAATAGGATAGAAGTTTATCTTTATTTTTATTTTTCGGCCTTTTTCGAAACCCTTTCTTGCGTATAATTTCAGGGTTATTAAGATTTCCGTTTTCTGATATCAGTATCGGTTTTTTAGGTTTTTTTTATGACTGTTCAATTGCCTATTTATCTCGATTACGGCGCGACGACTCCGGTCGATCCCCGAGTTGCTCAAAAGATGATTCCGTATTTGACGGAAAAGTTCGGTAATCCCGCGAGCAGTTCTCACGCTTTCGGCTGGGAAGCAAACCAAGCCGTCGAAGAAGCGCGTTGCGAAATCGCGTTAACAATCGGGGCCGACCCCCGCGAAATTATCTTTACGTCGGGCGCAACCGAAGCCGATAACCTCGCGATTAAGGGTGTTGCTCGTTACTACAAGGATAAAGGGCGTCATCTAATTACGGTTGCGACCGAACACAAGGCCGTTTTGGATAGCATGCGCCACTTAGAAGCCGAAGGCTTTGAAGTTACGTATTTACCCGTTATGGAAAACGGGCTTATCGATTTAGAAGTCCTTAAAAAAGCCATTCGCGAAGATACGATTTTGGTGAGCGTCATGGCGGTCAATAACGAAATCGGCGTCATTCAGGACTTGCCCGCAATCGGAGCGATTTGTAAAGAAAAAGGCGCTTTTTTCCATGTCGACGCGACGCAAGCAATCGGGAAACTGCATTTCGATATGGCGAATGACGTTATCGACTTAATGAGTCTATCTGCGCACAAATGCTACGGACCTAAGGGTATCGGCGCCCTTTACGTAAGGCGCCGTCCTCGCGTAAGGTTGGACGCCATTATCGACGGGGGCGGGCATGAACGCGGCATGCGTTCGGGGACGTTACCTACGCACCAAATCGTCGGCATGGGCGAAGCCTATCGCTTGGTTCGCCTCGAAATGGATGAAGAAAATAAACGCTTTAAGATGTTGCGAGATCGCCTTTGGGCGGGCATTCAGGAAATCGAGTGCGTGTACTTAAACGGCGACATGGAGCATCGCGTTGCGACCAATTTAAACGTGAGTTTCGCGTTTATCGAAGGCGAAAGCCTCATGATGGCCCTAAAAGACGTGGCTGTTTCATCGGGTTCTGCCTGCACATCGGCTAGCCTTGAACCTTCTTTTGTTTTGAAAGCCCTAGGGCGTGACGATGAACTCGCGCATAGCTCGATTCGTTTTACGCTCGGGCGCTTTACGACCGTTGAAGAAATCGACTACGTCGTCGATTTACTCAAAAAGAAAGTCGCCGAACTGCGCGCGATGTCGCCGCTTTGGGAAATGTATAAAGAGGGTGTCGATTTAAAGACCGTGGCTTGGACCGAACATTAAGGATTTTGGTAAATGCAATACTCAGACAAAGTTCTAGAACACTACGAGCACCCGAAAAACGTCGGTACGCTCGATAAAAACGCGGATAATGTCGGCACCGGTATGGTGGGGGCGCCCGCTTGCGGGGACGTGATGCGCTTACAAATCCAAGTGAGCGAAGACGGTGTCATCGAAGACGCCAAGTTTAAGACCTACGGGTGCGGCTCGGCAATCGCGTCGAGTTCGCTTGTAACCGAATGGGTTAAAGGCAAAACCGTTGACGAAGCGCTCGAATTAACGAATGAAGCGATTGCCGAAGAGCTCGCTTTACCGCCCGTCAAAATTCATTGCTCGATTCTTGCCGAAGACGCGATTAAAGCGGCCGTGGCGGACTATAAAAGTAAACAGGGGAAATAAAGATGGCCGTTACTTTAACTGAAAAAGCCGCTCGTCACGTCGAACGCTATCTGACTAAGCGCGGCAAAGGAATCGGTTTACGTCTCGGGGTCAAAACAAGCGGCTGCTCCGGTATGGCCTATAAGCTCGAGTACGCGGATAGCGTTGCGGATGACGATCAAGTTTGGGAATCGTTCGGTGTGAAAGTCATCGTTGACGCGAAAAGCCTGCCTTATATCGACGGGACGCGCTTAGATTATGTCCGCGAAGGCCTTCAAGAAGGCTTTAAATTCGAAAACCCGAACGCGACGACTACTTGCGGTTGCGGAGAGTCCTTCTCGGTATGAGTTCGACTTTTAAGGACTACTTTTCGCTTTTCGCGTTACCCGTTCAATATCGAATCGACCGTGAGGATTTAAAAAGGCGTTTCGAGACGCTGATCGCGAAAACGCATCCCGATCGATTCGCGACGGCAACCGAAGTCGAAAAACGGATTGCCGCGCAAGTAACCGAAATGATTAACGCCGCTTACGCGACGCTTGAGGACGACTTCGAGCGCGCCGTCTACATGTGCCAAATGAAGGGGATGGATCCCAAGGCTCGTAGCGTTTTGGATGCCGACTTTCTTGAAAAACAGATGACGTTTTTTGAGGCAATTGAGGCTCTTTCTCAAGACGCAGAAGCCCCTGAGCGCCTCGTTCTTCAAAACGAAATCGATCAAGAGGCTTCTCGCGCCAAAGAAGCCATCGCGCAAGCTTTTGGAGCGGGCGACGACAAGGGCGCGCTTTACGCGACGCAAGCTTTAGGCTTTTGGCTTAAGCTTCGCGCCAAACTCAATTAAAAAGGACTTTTCATGGCGCTTTTACAGATTGCCGAACCGGGAATGAGTGACGCGCCTCATGAAAAGCGCTTAACCGTCGGAATCGACCTCGGGACGACGAATTCGCTCGTCGCGACGGTTCGAAGCGGAGAAAATATCGTTTTAGCGGACGCTTCCGGCGAAAAGCTCCTTCCTTCCGTGGTTCGTTTTACGAAAGAGGGGACAATCGTCGGCGAGAAAGCGCGTCAATTTCTTTTTGAAGATCCTGAAAACACGATTGCGAGCGCCAAACGCCTTTTAGGAAAAACGGTCGCCGAAATCGAAGCCTCTTACGGCAAAAGCTATCGTTTAGACGAAACGAGTGTTTTGCCGAAACTCAAAACGCAATTCGGATTCAAAACCCCGATTGAGGTTTCTTCAGAAATTCTCAAAGTTTTAAAGATTCGAGCCGAGGAAACATTGGGCGGCGAGTTATTGGGCGCCGTTATTACCGTTCCCGCGTATTTCGATGACGCGCAGCGCCAGGCCACAAAAGACGCGGCAAAGCTTGCGGGTC
The DNA here is from genome assembly GCA_003543795.1 of Sutterella sp. Lineage (GTDB taxonomy): Bacteria > Pseudomonadota > Gammaproteobacteria > Burkholderiales > Burkholderiaceae_F > Aphodousia. The sequence continues at coordinate 884 of DNBE01000046.1, read as the reverse complement.
TTCACGTTTTGCGCCTGTTAAACGAACCCACAGCCGCAGCTCTAGCCTACGGGTTAGATAAAAAAGCAGAAGGCTTATATGTCGTCTACGACTTGGGCGGCGGAACGTTTGACGTATCGCTTCTAGAACTCAAAAAAGGGATTTTTGAAGTTCGGGCAACGGGCGGCGACGCAAGCCTCGGGGGCGACGACTATGACGCGCGCCTAGCTGCGCATATCGCAAAATTAGCTGACTTCACGCCCGAAGACGCTTCGGCTCTTCGCGCGCTTCGCGCTAAAGCGCGCGAAATCAAAGAATCGTTAACGCAAAACGAGACCTCGGCCTGGTCCTTTGATATCGGAGAAAAGCACCTTGAAGGCGTCGTTTCGCGAGAGACATTCGCGCAATTAACCGCCGATTTGACGCAAAAAACACTCACTATTTTTCAGTCGGTGATTGATGAAGCGGGTTATTCGCTTGAAGCAATCGCGGGCATCGTTTTTGTGGGCGGTTCGACTCGGATGCCCTCAGTGAAATCTGCCGTTCGCGACTTTTTCGGACGAGACCCCTTAGACTTCATCGACCCCGATACGGTTGTCGCGACGGGCGCAGCCTACCAAGCCGATTTGCTTGCGGGTAACCGCGCGGGAGACGATTGGTTACTGCTTGATGTGACGCCTTTATCTCTCGGGTTAGAGACTATGGGCGGGCTTGTTGAAAAAATTATTCCTCGCAATACCCCGATACCCGTTGCGAGAGCGCAAGACTTTACGACTTTTAAAGACGGCCAACGAGCGCTCGCGATTCATGTCGTACAAGGCGAGCGCGATATCGTTGAGCAATGTCGGTCGCTCGCGCGCTTTGAATTGCGAGGCATTCCGCCTTTGGTCGCGGGTTCGGCTCGC
>DNBE01000148.1 GCA_003543795.1 Sutterella sp. | reverse complement strand
TTGGATAAGGGACGCGGGCCCGTGGCTAGCGTTCTCGTTCAAACGGGAACACTTAAAAAAGGCGACGTGGTTTTGGTCGGCGCCGAATACGGGCGCGTTCGCGCCATGATTAACGAAATGGGGCGTTCGGTGACGGAAGCAGGCCCCTCGATTCCTGTGGAAATTCAGGGCTTATCCGGTGTTCCGCAAGCAGGTGACGAAATCATGAGTTTGCCCGATGAAAGGAAAGCTCGCGAAATCGCGACCTTCCGTCAAGGCAAATATCGTGATTTGAAGTTATCCCAAAAGCAGGCTGTTCGCCTTGATAACGCTTTTGAAGACGCTTCGGGCGAAGTGAAAAAACTTGCCCTCATTATTAAAGCCGACGTGCAAGGGTCGACGGAAGCCATTATTCACGCGTTCACCAAACTTTCGACCGACGAAGTCCGTGTGGAAGTTATCCATTCGGCTGTGGGCGGCATTACCGAAACGGACGTCACGCTCGCGCTTGCAAGCCAAGCGGTCATCATCGGGTTTAATGTCAGAGCCGACGCTCAGGCCCGTAAAGCCGCGGAGCGTGACGGGGTGGATATTCGCTACTACAACATCATTTACGATGCTGTCGACGATGTGAAAGCCGCGATGAGCGGGATGCTCACGCCCGAAAAGCGCGAAACGATGTTGGGTTTAGTCGAAATCCGTCAATGTATCCGAGTGCCCAAAGTCGGCATCATCGCGGGTTGCCGGGTTTTGGAAGGGTTAGTCAGACGCAGCGCGAGCGCGCGACTTTTGCGTGACTCGGTTGTGATTTGGACGGGCGAACTCAATAGCTTGAAGCATTTCAAAGACGACGTTCGCGAAGTCAAAGCCGGTAACGAATGCGGTTTGTCGCTAAAAGGCTACGAAGATATTAAAGAAGGCGATCAGCTTGAAATCTTCGAAGTCACCGAAGTGGCAAGAACGCTTTAACGGGCAAGGAATTGACGATGGCTCCTAAAAAGCAAAATCGCGCGGTGCGTATTGCCGATCAGTTGCAAAAAGATCTCGCCAAAATCATTCCGACCGAGGTGCGAGATCCGCGCGTAGGCTTAGTGACGATTACGGGTTGCACGATTACGCCCGATTACGCGCACGCCAAAGTCTACTTTACGGTGATCGGTGCTAAAGAAGACGAGTGCCTTGCGGCTCTTAATCAAGCCGCGGGTATGCTTCGCAATAAGCTTTTCCGCCTTTATACGATTCATACCGTGCCGACGCTTCATTTCGAGCTCGATACGTCGATTGCGAGAGGCTTTGAGATGGATCGCGTCATTGAGCGCGCGATTAAGGTGACCGAAGGTGAGTGCGAAAACTCGTGATCGCGTAAGCGGCGTTCTTCTTTTAGATAAGCCGCTCGATATGACGAGTTCGCTTGCGGTGCAAATCGCAAAGCGCGTTATGAACGCGCGTAAAGCGGGCCACACCGGGACACTTGATCCGAAGGCAAGCGGTTTATTGCCGATCGCGTTCGGAGACGCGACGAAGTGGGTCGCTAGCTACATCGAAGAGCGTAAAAGCTACGAAGCAACGCTTTGCCTGGGCGTCGTGACGACGACGGACGACACCGAAGGGGAAGTTGTTAAGCGTCAAGACGTTGATTTAACGCTTGAGGACATTAAGCCTATCCTTGAGCGCTTTACGGGAGAAATCGAGCAGATTCCTCCTATGCATTCGGCAATTAAAGTCGACGGCCAAGCGCTTTACTTTTTGGCGCGGCAAGGGATCGAGGTCGAACGCAAAGCCCGACCCGTCACGATTTTTTCAATCGTGGTGTTGTCTTTTGAGGCGCCTTATTTAAAGCTTGCCGTGACGTGCTCTAAAGGCACGTACATTCGGGTGCTCGCGAAAGACATCGGCGAAGCGCTCGGGTGCGGCGCGCACTTAAGCGCGTTAAGACGCACGATGGTCGGCGGCTTTCGAATTGAGGACGCGGCAACTTTCGAGGCACTTGAAACGATTGACATCGACGCTCGTCGCGCGAAGCTTTTAGCAGCGGATGTTTTGATTGCCGATATGCCTGCTTTACATTTTGATGCCGTGACGGCTTTAAGGCTCGTGAACGGTCAAAGATTAAATCTCGGGCGTAAAACGCCCGACGCGATTTATCGGCTATATAACGATAAGTCCGAATTTTTAGGGACGGGGCGCGTCAAATCGGGGATTTTATCTCCCGATAAAATGCTGTCCACGTCCGACGATTAATTGCGGTAAAGATATTTTTTGTAAGAAAGGGATTTTATGAGTCAAACACGTGCACTTCGTAACATAGCGATTATCGCGCACGTCGACCACGGTAAAACGACGATGGTTGATAAGTTGTTGCGCGCCGCGGGTACTTTCCGAGAAAACCAGGAAGTTGCCGAACGCGTGATGGATAGCGGGGATTTGGAGCGAGAACGCGGGATTACGATTTTGGCTAAAAACTGCGCCGTCGAGTACGAAGGCACGCATATCAACATTATCGACACCCCGGGGCACGCGGACTTCGGTGGCGAAGTCGAACGCGTTTTGAGTATGGTCGACGGCGTCTTGCTTTTGGTTGATGCCGTGGAAGGCCCTATGCCCCAAACGCGCTTTGTCACGAGAAAAGCTTTGGCGTTGGGTCTTAAACCCATCGTTGTCATTAACAAAGTCGATCGTCCGGGGTCTCGTCCCGATTGGGTTTTAAACCAGACGTTCGATTTATTCGATAAGTTGGGCGCCACCGAAGAGCAGCTTGATTTTCCCGTGGTTTATGCCTCTGCTTTAGAAGGCGTTGCCGGCTATACGCCCGATATTGAGGAATTGAAAAAAATCGGCAACATGCGCGCGATTTTCGAGACCGTTATCGAGAAAGTCCCCGTGCGTGACGACAATCCCGACGCGCCCTTGCAGCTTCAAATTTGTTCCCTCGATTATTCGAGCTATGTGGGCAAAATCGGTGTCGGGCGCGTGCATCGCGGTCGCATTCACGCCAATCAAGACGTCATGATGATGAACGGGCCCGAAGATACGCCCAAACGCGTGCACGTGAACCAAATCATGATGTTCCACGGGCTTGACCGCCAAGAAGTCAAAACCGCGCAAGCGGGCGATATCGTTTTAATTAACGGGATTGACGAAATCGGGATCGGGACGACCTTAACCGACTTGGAGTCGCCCGAAGCGTTACCGCTTCTTAAAGTGGACGAACCGACGCTAACGATGAATTTCCAAGTCAACACTTCGCCTTTAGCGGGTCGCGAAGGGAAGTTCGTCACGAGTCGCCAGATTCGCGAAAGACTTGAGCGAGAACTCAAAAGTAACGTTGCGATGCGGATGCGTCTAACGGGTGACGAAACCGTATTCGAGGTCGCGGGTCGAGGCGAACTCCATTTAACGATTTTAATCGAGAATATGCGTCGCGAAGGGTTTGAGCTTGCCGTTTCTCGCCCGAAGGTTTTATTTAAGGAAGTCGACGGTGTCAAACTCGAACCTTATGAACTTTTAACGGTCGACGTTGAAGAAGAGCATCAGGGGGCCGTCATGGAAGAGCTCGGGCGCCGTAAAGGCGACTTGCAAGATATGGCGCCCGACGGGCGAGGCCGCGTGAGACTCGAGTATCGCATTCCCGCTCGTGGTCTCATCGGCTTTCAAAGCGAATTTATGACGATGTGCCGCGGAACGGGCATCATGAGTCACGTTTTTGACGACTACGGCCCGATTAAAGAGGGTGACGTCGGCGAAAGACGTAACGGTGTTTTAATTAGTCAAGATAACGGCGAAGCGGTCGCTTACGCGCTCTGGAAGTTGCAAGATCGAGGCCGTATGTTCGTGAGCCCCGGCGATAAGCTTTATGAAGGGATGATTATCGGGATTCATTCGCGAGATAACGATATCGTGGTCAATCCCATTCGCGGGAAACAATTAACGAATATTCGCGCTTCGGGAACCGACGAAGCGATTCGCCTCGTACCTCCCGTGCAATTGACGCTCGAGAGCGCGGTCGAATTTATTAATGATGACGAATTAGTCGAAATCACGCCCAAGACGATTAGGCTAAGAAAGCGTTACTTAACCGATATCGATCGCCGTCGCCACGCACGAATCGAGCGCCAAGAACAATCGTAATCGACCGAAAACGGGTTGAAAGCTATGAAAGAGGGTTTGGGGCCGGTTATCGAAGCGTTACTTCTCACCGCGCATGACGCGATGACGATCGACGCCATACGCGAAGCGTTTGAGGCCAAACCTACCAAGCGCGAAATTAGAGAGGCTCTAGCCGATTTAGCGCACGCTTGGGAAGATAGGGGCCTCAATCTCGTCGAGACAGGCGAAGGCCTTTGGCGCTTTCAAACGGCGCCCGCTATGGCGCCCTTTATTAAAAAGCTTCGCCCGATCGAAGTCCCGCAATACTCGAGAACCGTCTTAGAGATTCTCGCGGTCATTGCTTATAAGCAGCCCGTGACGCGAGGCGATATCGAGCGCATTCGAGGCGTGACGATTAATCCCGCGGCGCTTAAAACCCTTTTTGAGCGCGAATGGATTGAGGTGATTGGACGCCGTGACGCTCCCGGCCACCCCGAGCTTCTTGCGACGACGAGACGTTTTTTACTTGATTTAGGGATTAATTCTCTAGAAGATTTACCCGTTCTTGAAGCGCTTACCGAAGAAAATTTCGAACTCTATGACGAGTCGGCGTTGCCCGCGACCGTCTTTGAGAGTCGACCTTTAAATTTATTGCGAACTCTAGAAGCCGAGCATGAAGAACTTTCAGAATTCACGCGCACCCTCCCCAAAGGGAAAGCCAAGCACGAAACCCAGAACTAAGCAAAAGTCGGCGGCGCCTCGCGCAAGAACCCCGAAAGTTACCGCCGACCGCGGCCCGCTTTTTGCGGGTGAGGGGCAAGAAGCCGGCTTAAAGCTTCAAAAGATTTTGGCTGACGCGGGGCTCGGCTCCCGGCGCGATATGGAAGCCGCGATTGTTGCGGGACGTGTGTCGGTTAACGGTACGGTTGCGACGCTAGGAACTCGCGCCAAAACGACGGACGCGATA
>DNBE01000063.1 GCA_003543795.1 Sutterella sp. | reverse complement strand
GATTTTTACAATCGAGCCGATGGTCAACGTCGGCAGCTGGAAAGTCCGAATGCTCTCTGACGGTTGGACGGTTGTCACACGCGACAAAACCCTCTCGGCTCAATTCGAGCACACGGTATTGGTAACCGAAACCGGGCACGAGGTGCTCACTCTTTCAGCGGGCTCACCCGAGCCGCCCGCTTTTGTGACGCGTTAAGGTTTATGGATACGAACGCGCAAGCTTTTCTGAGTCACGCGCTAAATAGTGCGATTCAAAGTTTCGGTGAAAGACGTTCGTCTGCTCTTTCGCGCGAAACTCTCATGAAAGCTTCGCGCGAAGCGATTCTCCAAATCGCAGAAAAACATCTCCAAGGCGTCCCCGTCGCGCTCTTTGCGACGGGAGGCCTAGCCCGAGGGGAACTTTTTCCTTTCTCCGACTTAGATATTTTGCTTTTGACTCAAGAGTCGCCTAATGACGCGACCCTTGCCGCCGTCAAAGCTTTTATGAACGAGATTTGGGTTTTGGGGCCCGAAATCGGTCATTCGGTGAGAAGCGTCTCCCAGGCCATCCATCAAGCCGACAAAGATATCACGGTCTTGACTTCGCTTTTTGATCGCGTCTTTTATTTCGGAAGCGAAGCGTTAAAAGAAGAACTTGGCGCAGCCTTTAACGCGCGGTTTGACGCCAACGCCTTTATCTCCAAAAAGATTGCTGAGCGCCAGGCGCGATTAGCGCGTTTCGGGAAAACACCTTTTATTTTCGAGCCCCATTTAAAAGAAGGCGCGGGCGGCTTTCGAGACGCGCATTTCGCGACCTGGTGCGCCAAAGCCGCGGGACTTTCCCTTGTGGTTACTTCTAGAGATAGTGACGCCGTCTTCACGCTTGAAGAATCGAAAGCTTGGAGAGAAGCTTTAAATGTTTTAGCCGATATCCGTTTCGGACTTCACGTTTTATCGAAGCGCTCTCAAAACGTTTTAACTTACGCGCTACGTAAACCCTTAGCCGAACTTTTAGGAATTGATGAAGCGACACTTATCGCTCGCCAAAGGGGCGCGGCGCGCACCATCGCGCGATTAACGGAAATCGCGCTATCAGCTATTTTAAAAACGCTTTTTGCACGCCAATCTTTGCCCCTTAAAAGCATTGACGATACGTTTTATGAAATCGGTTCGGTTTTAGAAGCTAAAAATCCCTCAGGCAACGAAACTTTTTGGAAAACGTTCGAACTCATGCGCCATCGCACGTCGATGACGCGCTTAGGACCCGAAGCTCTTCGTTTCGTGGCTCAGATTACGCCTGACGCTCTAACCGATAAACAACCTTTTAAAGCCCTTATTTCAGACTTTGAAGGTGTCTCGGCATTTCTGTCCTTTATGCATGAGACAGGTGCTTTGACCCGTGTCATCCCCGCTTTTACCCGTATCGAAGGCTTTTCTCAAGGCGAAATCTTTCATACCCACACCGTCGACGACCATACGCTAGAAGTTGTCAACCAAATCGAAGCAATTGCTAATACGGAAGCCGCTGACAAGGAAAACCCGCTGACCCTTGCTTTGGGCGATATCGACGAACCCGCGACACTTATCTTCGCGGCTTTAATGCACGATATCGGGAAGGCTGATCGCGGTCGTCACGAAATCACGGGCGAGGCAATCGCGCGAGAGATCGCACCCGCTTTCGGCTTTGATGAAGCCGAAACGGAAGACATAGCGTTCTTAGTAAGAAACCATCTTCTCATGAGTCTGACCGCGCAGGCAGAAGACTTCACGGACCCCGAAACGCTTTTAGCGTTCGCGAAGACCGTGGCGACGCCTGCGCGCCTTAACGCGCTTTATGTTTTGACGGTAGCCGATATCCGCGCGACGAATACGAGTATTTGGAATACGTGGAAAGGGACGCTTTTAGCGTCTCTGTACTTAGAGACGCTCGCGAGCTTATCGCAAGCGGCTCCAGTGACCCGCCAAAGTCTTTTAGGAAAACGCGCCAAAGCCGCGCGAGAGCTTGTGATTCAAAGCGGGACGCCTGAGACCGCGATTGCCGCCTTTTGGGCAACGCTCCCCGACGCGTTTTTCGCGAGGCTTAGCGCGCAAACCATCGCTTTTATTACGCAGTCTTTGGCAACACATAAAACGCCCGGTGTCTTTACGAGCGCGATTGAAGGGACTCGAGCGCTTTCGGTCGTTGTCTATGAGCGCGACGCCGACGGCCTCTTTTTAAAGATGCTCGCCTTTTTATCCTCACAATCGCTTTCGGTTTTAAGCGCGCAGATTTTTACGACCGAAGACGGCTTCGCGCTCGATACCTTTATTTTGGAAGACGTTCGCAATCGCGAACCAACATCTGTACAAGCGTTTTTAGAAGAACACTTCCTTGCGGCTTTAGAGACACCCGTCGCGCCGAGAACTTCGAGAGCTCGGTTTAGTCGCAAAGCCGATTACTTTTTACTTGCGCCCGATGTCAAAATCGAGCCTTCGGATAAAAGCGCGACGACAATCAATGTCGAAATTCGCGCCAAAGACCGTCTGGGGCTTTTGTACGATTTTGCCAAAGTCTTAACGCAACGCGGATTCGCGCTCAAAAGCGCGAAGATCATGACGATGGAAACTGTCGTTGAAGACCGCTTTGAGATCAAAGCGCTCGATAGTTGTGAAGAAATCGATTTAAAGGGCCTTAAAGCCGCGATTTTGAAAGCGGTGGCTTAAAACTTAATTGTTAAGCATATCAAGCGCTTCGTCTTCTCCGATCACGGGAACGCCGAGCTCTTGGGCTTTGGCGAGTTTACTTCCCGCGTCCGTCCCGGCAATGACGAAGTCCGTTTTGCGACTCACCGACCCCGCGACCTTCGCGCCTTTGGCTAAAAGTTTCGCTTTCATTTCTTCGCGAGAGAAGTTCGCAAGCGTCCCCGTTAAAACGAATGTTTTACCCGTAAGGCTTCCTTCTTGGCGCTCGACTTTTTCCCAATGAACACCTAGGTAAATCAAGGCATCGATAACGCTTGCGTTATGGCTTTCGGCAAAAAAGCTCGTGATGGAAGCCGCGCTCACTTCTCCGATATCGGGAACACGCATGAGGTCTTCAACCGTGGCATTTCGTAACGGTTCCAAATCCCCGAAGTGGGTTGCCAAGTCTCTTGCGGTCGCTTCGCCCACGTGGCGAATACCCAACGCGTAGATAAAGCGCGAAAGGGTCGTCGCTTTACTTTTTTGAATCGCGTCCACCATGTTTTGCGCGCTTTTTTGCGCGAAATGCTCCAACCGCTCGAAGTCTTCTCGCGTTAATCGATAAAAATCGGCAGGCGTACTCACAAGCTTCGCGTCAATTAAAGCCGCGACGACTTTGTCGCCCATGCCGTCGATATTCATCGCTAGGCGCGAGGCAAAGTGCGTCAAAGCCCCCGCGCGTTGCGCGGGACAAAAGAGCCCTCCCGTGCATCGGGTATCTTTTTCTTCCTCGTCTCGGAAGGTCGCTGATCCGCACACGGGGCAGGTTGCCGGCATCACGAAATCCCGCGCCGAATCGGGACGCATGTTTTCAATCACGCGCACGATTTCGGGAATAACGTCGCCCGCGCGTCGAACGACGACCGTATCTCCGATTTTGAGCCCGATCTCTCGCACGAAATCTTCGTTATGTAGCGTCGCGTTTGAGACTGTCACGCCGCCCACGAAGACGGGTTTTAAGCGCGCAACGGGCGTCAATTTCCCCGTGCGACCCACTTGCACTTCGATATCTTCGAGCACGGTCATCGCTTCTTGAGGGGGATACTTGTGCGCGCACGCCCATCTCGGTTCGCGAGAGACGAATCCTAAAGCGCTTTGTAACGCGTAGTCGTCCACTTTATAGACGACGCCGTCGATTTCAAAGGGTAGCGTTTCGCGAATGTCGCTTACATGCCGATGAAAGGCCTCTAGCGCTTGCCAGGAAGTGACAACGGTGCGTTCACGCGCGACCGGAAAACCTTTCCCTACCAAAAAGTCGAGCATTTCGGATTGGGAGTTTGCGACTTCGCTTGAGGTTTCGCCCAACGCGTAAGCGTAAAAA
>DNBE01000158.1:3582-6350 GCA_003543795.1 Sutterella sp. | reverse complement strand
TCACCCTATACGTTGACGATGGATACCTTTAGCGGAACGCCGGGGTGTTTGTTGCCGACCTTTACGAACATGACGCTTCTGTCGCAAATCATGGCGATTACGGTCGATACCATTAAGACCAAACCCGAACGTATGCTCGAAGACGCCAACGGTAACTTCTGCACGGTTACGGAGCTTGCGAACACGATCGTCAGAAAAGACGGCGTGTCCTTCCGTTACGCGCACGAAATCGTCGCGAACGTCGTGGGTTACATGGATCAGCATAAGAAGAAAGCAAACGAAATCGACGCCGCGACGGTTAACGCCATCGCTCTCGAACATTTCGGGAAGGCGACGGGGCTGACTGACGAAGACGTCAAAGACGCCTTAGATCCGAGGCGTGTTGCGCTTTTGAAGAAAGCTTTGGGCGGCCCGGCCCCCGAAGAAGTCACGCGTCAGCTCGACTTGATCGAAAAGACGATTGACGCGGACGACGCTTTCTTAGACGACTTAACGGCTTCCCAAAAAGCCGCGAAAGACGCCCTTGAGAAAGCCGTCAACGACTTTATCGCGTAATTTTTTCGTGGTATTAAACTCCGCCTTCATAGGCGGAGTTTTTGCATTACGAAACTTCTGCAATCTTTTTATCTTAGAAATTTTGAAAGGACCGACCATGAGAAAGCGGCTAACGTATGTTTTGATGTTCATTACGGTTACCTTCTTACAAACGGCGGTTGCGAAAGACATCGTGGTTTACTTTTCCGCGACGGGGACGACGGCGCGCTTTGCGCAACACGTTGCGCAAGTCACGAAAAGTGACGCTTTTGAAATCAAACCGGTTCAACCGTATAGCCAAGAAGACTTAAACTGGAAGAACCCGAAAAGTCGGACATTTAAGGAATATTTCGATAAAACGGCAAGACCCGCGATTTCAAAATTCCCGAATTTGAAACCCTACGATACGATTTACGTGGGCTATCCGATTTGGGGCGGCTATGCGCCCAAAATCATGTTGACGTTTTTTGAGAAAGCGAATGTGAAAGGAAAGCGTATCGTGACATTTTCGACGTGCGAGAAAAGCGCCCTCGGTCAAAGTGACGGGGCCATCAAATCGACCGCTAAAGGCTATCGCGCGTGGGTATCGGGTAAAAGTTTTAAAGAAGGGTCGACCGAGAAAGACGTCGATGCTTGGTTAAAGACGCTCGGCGTGATTCGTTAATCGCGATTTGAAAATGGAAAACGGACGCTATGTAGCGTCCGTTTTAGTTTTAGAAAAAACTTTACTTTTGTTGGGCCTTTAAAAGGTCACGAATTTCGCGCAAAAGTTCGATATCTTCGGGCGTGGGAGCCGGCGCGGGAGGAGTCGCTTTTTCTTCGGCTTCTTTAGCGGCTAGAAGCTTCTTTTGCAATAACCCGACTTGTTTAATGAGGAAGAAGACGACCAAAGCTAAAAGTAAGAAATTGACGACTGCCGTGATAAACGCGCCGTAGCCGAAAACGCTAGCACCCGCTTTCACGAGCGCGTCGTAAGTCTGCGGTCCCGTGTAGCCTTCGGGGATACTTAAAATCAAAAAGAGGTCGGAAAAGTCAGGTTTCCCGATTAAAAACCCGAGAATCGGGTTAATGATGTCTTTGACCATCGAGCCGACAATCGCGTTAAACGCGCCGCCGATGATGACCGCGACAGCCAAATCCATGACGTTGCCGCGGTTAATGAACGCTTGGAATTCTTTGATGAAATTTTTCATAAATTGCCCCTTTGAAAAAACGGAACCGAGAATTTTTCGAAAGTATAGTCTAGGAAAAAGCCGACGGATTCTTTTCGTCGGCTTCCTTTTTAAAGACTCGTTTCTGATTACAGATATCCGAAAAGTCTCGGGATAAAAAGCGTGAGCTCAGGTATATACGTGATGAGAAGTAAAACTCCGATCTCAACCCAAACGAAAGGCATGACGGCACGAATCACATAACCCAAATCGAGTTTCGTTACCCCGCACACGACAAATAAGCAAACCCCTAACGGCGGCGTTAAAAGGCCGACTGCCATATTAAGGACCATAATCATCCCGAAATGTAAGGGTTCGATTCCGACACCCGTCGCGACCGCAAGAAGCGTCGGCGCGAGAATGATAATCGCGGCGCCGCCTTCAAGAAACATCCCCACAAATAAAAGTAAGACGTTTAAAAGAAGGAGAATCATGTACTTATTCGTGGTGACGCTTTGAATCGCCTGCGCGATTTGCATCGGAATTTGTTCGGCGGCAAGTAACCACGCGAAAGCGTTTGCCGTTCCGATAATAAGAAGAAGCACTGCCGTCGTAACGACGCTTGAAGCGAGGACCTCTTTTAAGTCGGAGATCTTGAGCGTTTTGTAGCAAAGACCCAAAAAGAGCGCGTAGACAACCGCGACTGCGGCGGCTTCGGTCGGGGTAAAAATCCCGAACATAATCCCGCCCATAATGATGCAAGGGGCAAGTAACGCGGGGCCAGCCGACTTTAAGCTACGTAAGAGACGCTTGACAGTTAATGGATTGGGGTCTTTCGGATAGTGGCAGCGAATGGCTACGACGTAGCTATAAGCCATCATGGCAAGACCTAGCATCAACCCCGGAACGATGCCCGCGATAAAAAGGCCCCCGATTGACATCCCGGTCGTGACTCCCATGATGACCATCAAAATCGAAGGCGGAATGATGGGACCCATCGTCGAAGAGGCGGCCGTGACCGCAGCGCTAAACCCGGCGTCATATTTATTGCGGATCATGCCGGGCACCATAATCGAGCCGATT
>DNBE01000158.1:0-3533 GCA_003543795.1 Sutterella sp. | reverse complement strand
CGCCGATGGCTGCCGTATCGGCAACGGCCGAACCGCTGATGCCGCCGAAAAACATACTCGCGGCGATATTGGCGTGGGCAAGCCCGCCCGGAATTCTGCCGACAAGCATATAAGAGAAGTCGATTAAGCGTTGCGTTAAGCCGCACTTATTCATCAATTCGCCCGCTAAAACGAAAAACGGTACCGCAAGAAGCGAAAACGAATTAAACCCTTGGAACATCCTTTGCACGATGACGACAAGCGAGACGTCATTTAACAAGAGTCCCGCCACAGCCGTCAAGGCTAAGCAAATAGCGACGGGAAAGCCCAAAAAAAGCGTCACGAGAAACGTCGTAAAGATAAGCGTAATCATGGCGTTTCCTCATCGGGCTTGGGGTTATTTAACGGGTCGAAAATTTCCACGGGAGCGTCTTTTGCGGCATCGATTTCTTTGACGTTTTCGATGACGGTCGCGGCGATGTTCGCGTCAGACCCTTCTTGGGTCGGGAAACGGTCTTGGAGCATGTCGGAGACGACATTTAGCGCCATGAGCGCACCGCCAATCGGGATACTGAGGTAGACATAAAACATCGGCAAATCCATAGCGGGCGAGACTTGATAAGCGCCTCTTTCGCAAAAACCGATGCCTTCGACGACAATCATGAGGAAAAAACTCAACATCACGAGTTGGATAACCGGCACGAAATAGTGGTTATAAAAGCCCGACGGAAGTTTTTCCACCAAAAGACGTACGCCTAAGTGCCGACCTTGTCTTAAGCCCACGGCTGAACCGAGCATCGCAAGCCAGCACATCGAAAAGCGAGCGATTTCCTCGCTTTCGATAAATTCGAACCAATTCGTCATGCGGCTGATAACCTGGCCGACCGCGGCTATCACCATCACGACGCAAAAGCAAATGCCGAGCGCCAAAGCCGCCCGCATCAAAGTGTTCGTGAGTTTATTGACGCCTAAAGAAAGCGCGTACATAAAGTCATGCATGAGAGTCTATTTTTGAAACAACGGAAACGCCCGTTGACGGGCGTTTCCGAGTTAACGCTAAAAACTTCAGTTATTGGCGAGCGGCTTTGACCATCGCTTGCGATTCGACGATGTACTGCGCCTTTAAAGCGTCTTCCTTGCCCTTGACTTTGGCGGAAGCTTCTTTAGCGGCCTTCATCGCGCCGTCAACCCAAGATTTGCCGATCTTCTTCGTAATGACCTTTAAAGCAGCCGGTTGGGCAGCTTTTTGGAAAGCGGCGGCTTCCTTGGCGGTCGGCGTGTAGATCTTCAAACCCTTGGCAGCCATATTTGCGAGTTGCGTCTTTTCGCTAGCGGCCGTGACACCCGCGTGTACTTTCGCGAAGGCTTCGGCGCCTTTATAAAGCGCTTCTTGCTGATCTTTCGTTAACTTTTGGAAAACTTTTTCGTTAATGAAGATCGCGATCGGGCCGTAGAGGTGGCCGTCAAGGACCATATCGGTCTGGACTTCATAGAACTTGTGATCGTGAATGTTGGAAATCGGGCATTCCATACCGTCGACGACACCTTGCTGCAGCGCCATATAAAGTTCGCTATAAGGAATCGGGGTCGGATTCGCGCCCAAACCCTTCGTCATCGCGAGGTGAGCGGGATTTTCCATAACACGCATCTTGAGGCCCTTCATGTCTTTCGGAGAATGAATGGCTTTACCCTTGACCGTAAAGTGCCGGAAACCGTGTTCGGCAATACCGATGATTCTGACACCGGTCTTCTTTAAGAACTCGTCTTTGAGTTTATTGATGAAGTCGGACTTCAAAAATTCCCAACCCGCGGCGTTACTCGTAATGAGGTACGGGATATCGAAGACCATAGTTTGCGGTAAGAAGTTAGCAGCAGGACCAGTCGTAAGCGTTCCCATTTCAATCGTACCGAGTTGAATACCTTCGAGCGCTTCGGCTTCGCCGCCGAGTTTACTCGCGTGGTAGAAGACGAGCTCGACTTCACCGTTCGTGGCTTTCTTGACGTAGTCGGTATAGACATCGCCCGCGGCAACGGTTCTGTTTTCGGGATTTTCCGGTCCGGAATTCGCCACTTTAAGTGTGACTTTGGCACTCGCGACGCTCGCTGTCATCGCGAGAGCGGAAGCGGTCAGGGCCGCGATAAGTAATTTTTTAAATTGCATGACGGATGGCTCCAAAAATGTAATCTTGTGAAAAAGCATGGACGCATTATCAAAGCGAAAAAGAAGAAAAACAATCGCAAAAAAACGATCTAAATCCGAAACTTAGGGGTATTTGCCTAACCCAAAAAATGAAAACAAAAACTGTTACTTTGTCGACAAATACGAAAGTTTCGAGTAAGACCCTACGGGAAGCGCCCGAAAAATCGGATACCGGCATTTGTCGGCGAAAACTCGGATTTTTGATGAAAAGAGCGTTTTTAGCGGTAAAACGCCTTTTTTTGAGCTCAAGACGCTTGACGCTTTCTTAGGCGAATAAATTGCGCGATTTGCTTACGAGCGCCGACTATTTCGTGGCCAATCAACGCAAAAAGAATAATCGCGCCTCCGAAAATAGAAGGCGTGTTCGGCGCTTCGCCCACGAAGATCCAGGGCCAAAGCGGACCTGCGACTGTTTCGATACGGCTGATAAGACCGATTTCGGGCGCGATTAAGTAGCGCGAAGAAATAATTAAAAGAACGGAAGCGATTCCGACTTGAAAGACACCGAGATAAGCCAAAATCGCGATATCAGCGGGCGTTCCCACAAAGGGATTGGCGCATAAAAAAGCAATGAGCGCCGAAAGCGCGCCGCCCATGGCCGAGCAGGGAATGAAGTTACGGCCTTTGCCCCAGCCTTGCATGAATACGAAATTCATAGCAGAAGTCGATGTCACAAAAAACGCGAGAAAGACGCCTAACCACTGTGCCGGGGTCGTGAGTTCTCCCGCACCAACGCCGCCTGCTGCGACACAGGCAACCCCGATGACGGTTAAAACGACGGCAATGATGGTTCGTATGGGCAAACGTGTTTTCAGGATGACTCTCGCGAAAATGGCGGCAAGCATCGGGTTAATCGAGCAAATCAAATAAACATTTGCCGAGGTCGTGAGCGCAAGCGAGAGCATAAAGCACGTTTGTAAGACCATCCAAAAGCAAGTACTTAATAGGCCGATCGCGCCCGTTTTAAACCATTCGACGAAAGGATTTTTTCCGAACAGCAACGCAAAGCTGATAAAAACGGTGATGGAACTAAAAAACGAGCGCCAAAAAACGATTTCCCATTGGTTATTTTGGACGAGTTCGGGCGAGAGCATTTTCGTACAAATGCCCGCGGACGACCATAAAAGCGCGACGATGACCATTAAAAACACGCCGAACGCGTGTCCGCCCGTTATCGGTCTATCTAAAAGTCTCATGGCAAAATCGTGCTTTAAGAAGGTTTACAAATACTGAAACGATATCAATCCCATCATAGTCGCGCTTTAAAAGGAATGCTATCGGTAAAAACGTTCGGAGTTTAAGAAGGTTTGTGGTATTCGCGATAGATGTTGGCGCCTTCGTTCGCAAAAAGGGC
>DNBE01000048.1 GCA_003543795.1 Sutterella sp. | reverse complement strand
AACCTGCGCCCGTACGCCCGGTTCAGGCCGAACCGCCCGTCATCGTTCCGACGAACGTTTTTGATGTCGTCGATTCGGCACCCGAAGCGCAACCGCAGCGCGTTGCCGCTCCCGAAGTCCAAACGCAAGTACCCGAAAGCTTTTCTTCGGGGCCGATGAATGAGTCGGGACCGACCTATACGATGCAAGACGCGCTCGATATGGCTGAATCCTTTATCGCGATTAACGGCTTTTCTGACGCGCAATCGCTCATTACCGAGGTGCTCGAAAAAGGCACGCCCGCCGATATCGAACGCGCGAAAGCCCTCCTAGCTAAGGTCGAACAGCTCTCGTAATGCACGTCGCGCTCGGCATCCGTTACCGGGGAGACGCCTTCCACGGCTGGCAAAGTCAGGCCGAGGAGGTGACGCTTCAAGATACGCTTGAAGCGGCGCTAGCGCGCTTTCTCGATACGGACGAACGCCCACGAACGGTTTGCGCGGGGCGCACCGACGCGGGCGTTCACGCGACAGCCCAAGTCGTCGATTTCGAAACGGACGTTGTTCGTAGTGAAGCTTCATGGGTGCGTGGTGTCACGCAATTCTTACCGCCCGAAATGTCTGTTACCTGGATGCGAGAAGTCGATAGCGACTTCTCGAGCCGCTTTAGCGCCACGGAACGCACTTACGAGTATTGGATCGATAACGAACCGACCCCGAACCCCGTCACCCGAAACTTAGCGGCTTGGGTTTTTCGGCCGTTAGATGTGGAGGCAATGCGAGAAGCGTCGCGTCCCCTTTTGGGTGAACACGACTTTACGAGCTTTCGGGCGGCTGCTTGCCAAGCGAAAACCCCCGTTCGAACCGTGACCGAAATCGCTTTTACGCAAGCGGGTCCTATGATCGGTATCCGGATTCGGGCAAACGCCTTTTTGTACCACATGGTGAGAAATATCGTAGGGGCGCTTGTTTATGTCGGGACGGGACGCTGCCCCGTTACCTGGGTCGGGAAGGTGCTCGATGCTAAAAATCGGTCGGTCGCGGCGCCCACCTTCGCGCCCGAAGGGCTTTATTTCGCGGATATTCGTTACCCGACGCACTGCGCGTTTCCGGCCGCGTGTCCTACGCCTTGGGGACATCTTTTTAATAGATAACGAGGTCTTTGACGCGACCTTATAATTCACAGAAGTCAAAACCGATAAACGGAAGGAAGGCATGAGTTGGGTTGAAAGATTACTGCCTCATATTCAGGCAAAGATCAAACATGAAAACGCGCCGAGGCACGATAGCACCGTGCCTGAGGGTGTCTGGACGAAATGCCCCGACTGCGGTCAGGCGCTTTTTTCCGAAGAAGTCGCGCGCGAGTTATATGTCTGCCCGCAGTGCGGCTGCCATATGCGCATGAAGGCCCGCGAACGAATCGAACGCTTTTTAGACGAAAAAGGGCAAGTCGAAATCGCTTCCGAAGTCGTAAGCGTCGATCCGTTAACTTTTGTCGATTCCAAACCTTATCCCAAACGTCTGCGCGAAAGCGAAGCCAAAGCGCAGGAAAGCGAAGCGCTGATTATCTATCAAGGCACGCTTTTGGGCAGGAAAGTCGTCGTCGCGGCGTTTGATTTCACGTTTATGGGCGGCTCGATGGGGTCGGCCGTTGGCGAACGCTTCGTTCGCGCGATCGAAGTCGCCGTTCGAGAAAAGCGCCCCTATATCGTTTTTACAGCTTCGGGCGGCGCGCGTATGCAAGAGGGACTCTTTTCTCTTATGCAAATGGCCAAAACGAGCGCCGCGCTCGAGCGCTTAAACGCGGCAAAACTTCCCTTTATCACCGTTTTAACGGACCCGACGATGGGCGGCGTTTCGGCTAGCTTTGCCTTTTTGGGCGATGTGGTAATCGCAGAACCGAAGGCTTTAATCGGTTTCGCGGGCCCGAGGGTCATCGAACAGACCGTCAGACAAAGCCTTCCCGAAGGCTTTCAGCGCTCGGAAATGCTTCTGAAAAAAGGCGCGATCGATATGATCGTCGACCGTCGGGAACTTCGTCAAACCGTCGCAACGCTGATTAGTCATCTGACTTCGCGAGGAGCTTAAAAAACCATGACTCGAACCCTAACGGACTGGTTAAACGAACTCGAAGCCTCTCATCCGCCTTCGGGGATTGAGCTCGGCTTAACGCGTATGAAGACGATGCTCTCGCGCCTTGATTTGCGCTTTGAGGTGCCCGTCATCATCGTGGGCGGCACAAACGGTAAGGGAAGCACGTGCCTTATGCTCGAAAGTATTTATCGGGCTTCGGGACGACGCGTCGCGACGCATACGTCGCCTCACATGCTGCGCTTTAACGAAAGGGCTCGATTTAACGGTCAAGAACTCGATGACGAGACGTTAGCCGCGGGCTTTGCCGCGGTCGAAGCGGCTCGAGGCGATATGCCTTTAACTTATTTTGAGTTTACGGCGTTAGCTATCCTTTGGGCTTTTAAACGCTTAAAGCCGGACGTTGTCATCCTTGAAATCGGCTTAGGCGGCCGCCTTGACGCGATTAACGCCCTTGACCCCGAAGCTTCGATTGTGACCACGGTCGACGTCGAGCACGAAACGTTTCTCGGGACGACGCGCGAAGCGGTCGGTTGGGAAAAAGCGCATATTTATCGCAAAGGCAAATGCGCGGTTTGCGCGGACGACCATCCCCCCGAAAAATTAATCGCGGTCGCGTTTGACATGGGCGCCGATTTGCTCCTTAAAGGGCGCGACTTTTACGCCGAAAAGGTCGCTCACGGGATGCGTTTTACCTATAGAGGTTATACGGTTGACTTACCCGAACCCGCGATGTTCGGGGTTAACCAAATCGATAACGCGGCAGGGGCCTTGGCGGTGGTCTATTCGCTTTTAAAACGTTTACCCGTAACGGTTGATGATATCGCGCAAGGGTTACGGACCGCGAAACTGCCCGGGCGATTCGAGAAAATCGCGGATTCGCCCCTAGTCATTGTGGACGTGGGTCATAACCCGCACGCCGCGCGAGTGCTCGTGAAAAATTTAGAAGCTTCGCGCGTACCGGGCAAAACCTATGCCGTTTTCGGGATGCTCAAAGACAAGGATATGTCGAAAGTGGTCGAGTTGGTGGCCCCTGAAA
Organism: Sutterella sp.; assembly: GCA_003543795.1. Classification (GTDB taxonomy): domain Bacteria; phylum Pseudomonadota; class Gammaproteobacteria; order Burkholderiales; family Burkholderiaceae_F; genus Aphodousia. Next base: position 996 of record DNBE01000048.1, on the reverse strand, counting down.
TCGACGCTTGGTTTGTCTCGGGTTTACCCGGCGTGCGAGGGGCAAGCGAAGATGAGCTCGTTCGCGCGATGCTTCAAGCGGGTGTCACGCAAGATGCGATTACCCGCGAAGCGGATATACCGAGGGCTTTTGAAAAAGCCAAGGAAGCGGCGCGTCCTGAAGACCGGATTTTGGTATTCGGGTCTTTTGTGACCGTGACCGCGTTTTTAGAAAAAGGCTTAGCTTAAAAAAAAGATGCCGATCGCCGATAAAAAAGACACGAAAAAAGCTTCCGTCTGGCGCTTGTCGCCCTTTGACGGAGTCGCTTGGCGCAGAAGAATTTTAGGCGCGATCGTGGTTATGTCGGCTATCGCGGGCGCGGGCTATTATTTAACGGAGGGCGAAGATTTAATCGGCGCCATTTTGGCCGATACGCGCATCGAGCCCAAAGAAAAACCCCTTGAAATCACGCTTGAAACGATCCCTGAGGCTTTGCCCGCGCCGACGGTAAAAACGGCAGACGACCCCGTTAAAGCCGTGATTAATCAAGAATCAAAACCCAAAAATGATGTGAAGCCGCAGGTTGCGCCTAAGCCCGTGCCCCCGAAAGCCCCCAACGAAACGTTTTATTTCGTGCAGGTCTTAGCGACGAGTTCGGCTTCGGGCGCGCAAAAAGCTTTAAACGACTTACGTAAAAAAGGGTTTCCCGTCTACGTGCAACGGGTACCTCGGATGTCGGCCGTTCTTTGGCGCGTAAGGCTCGGCCCCTATGATTCGAAAAGCCACGCCGAAGCGGCCGCAAAAGACCTCGATACCCTTAAAATCAAACACGCCAATATCGGTAGCGATAAAAAAGGCGCCGTGCTTTATACCGATGTTCCGAAGGGTGCTAATGAGGGATCGGGCCCCGTCAAAGACGCGATGCTCGTGACGGGCGGCGCGCCCGTCAAAGCCCCGCAAGCGCAAAGTTCGAAGGCGGCTACTAAGTCCTCCGGAAAACCGGCGGCTAAAGCCGCG
>DNBE01000041.1 GCA_003543795.1 Sutterella sp. | reverse complement strand
CTGGTTCCGTCTTCACAGTCCTTTCGGACTGGTAGTCATCCTACGCCAATGTTGGAAGAGGTTTATGTGTCCGCAACACCGCGCCTTACCCTTCAAGCGCTTTTAATCACAGACCGCAGAGTGCAGGACTAGGATGTACATCCTGCAGTGCCTATGTATTCTCAACCAACGTAGTTCGCCTTTCGGCAAACTTAGGCTAGTCACCCAAGGCTTTCACAAGCCTTCGCCTTCAGGCGAGGGTGGTTGACGTTTCTTCTTCAATCAAAAACAGAATAGATCGGAATATAACATAAATCATTATGGCCTCAAGGCGGGCGCTCTGAGGCGTGAACTTAGCGCGGTGTTTCGCTTTATGAACAAAAGATAGCGTTTACCTTAAAAACGGGATTTATCGATACCGTCGATTTTTCTCTTGAGAAAGGTTGAACTTAAAAATCAGGCGCCACAATAAATCGTTGACCGGAAAGATGTGAGTTTTTGCGAGTCCGTCGATTTTGAGATGAGGAAGGCTCGAACATAAGATTGCAATAACCCCGAAAGGTTGAAGGGGACGATACGTTAGAGACACTTAAAAACGTGTGGCATTTAGCCCTCATAAATGCAAAGAAAAAAGAATCGTTATCTGTGTTCATGGATGACACCCATAAAAGAACCTCGCAACACTAGGAAATGTCCGGTTTTTAGGCATTAAAGAAGGTTCGAGAGCTAGGAACTGAAAGAATAATAAAAGGAGGTGCTATGGAACTACCCGTTACTTCCACGATTAAAAAAAGTGACCGCGTCACGATTAAAAACGGAATTACGCTACGCGTAAGCGACTACTATCAAAAGAAATTCGCTTCTGACGAAGCTTATGTTTTCGAAGAGCACGACGGTGAGTCCTATCCGAGTCCGAGAGTACTCATTAGAAGAAATCACGACAAGTGGTACGTGACGATTCTCAAAACGAACGAAACCGTGGACGTGGATACGCGCTTAAAAGCGGAGTTTGTCGGCTTGTCTTTTATGGAAAGCGTTAGACATAAATAGCTCTGGTGACCAAAAGCGTTGATGATCAGTTGTTTTTGAGATTTTTTAAGAGCCGTTTTTTACGGAGATACATTGCATGAAATTTAGTGAATTGTGTAGCGTTATCGAGCAAATGTTTGATGCCCCGAACGGTTATCTCAATGTGCCTTTTATTATCGGGGCGCCTGGGGGCGGCAAATCCGCTTGCGCTCGTGAGATCGCCTCCTATTTGATGGATAAGTACCGAATTCCGCGCAATCGCGTGATTGAATTTAATCCGTCTTTGCGCGACCCCGTCGACATTTTGGGACTACCTTTTCAATCCGCGAATAAAACGCATAGCGAGTGGTTGCCGCCTACGGAGTTTTATGCCATTCGCGCGGGGCAGGGGCATCAGTTCTGATTTTAGAAGAGCTGTCGGACGCGACCATGCAGATGCAAAACCCGCTATGCCGCGTGGTGCTCGACCGCTACGCGGGTAATCTCAAATTAAGCGAGAAGTTATTCATTATCGCGACGGGTAATCGTTTAGAAGATAAGTCCGGCGCCAACCGCATCAGTACGAAACTTGCGAACCGCATGTGTGTTTTGGAATTTGAGTCCGACATTGAGGATTGGTGCGACTGGGCAGCCAAAAACGGGATGCCTAAGACCCTGATTCAATTTATTCGTTTCCGCCCGAAGTTATTAAACGGCTTTGATCCGAAGCGCATGATCAATCCCACCCCTCGCTCTTGGGAGATGGTGGGTCGCGTTCCCGTCTTTGGGGACGACCCGACCTTTGCTCTTTTTCAACAGGCAATTACGGGCTTTGTCGGAGACGGTGCCGCCGCGGAATATGTCGGCTACATGAAAATCGTCAACGACCTCCCCGACTTTAAGGAATTACTCGCAAATCCCGAAACGTACCCCGTTAGCGGCAAATTAGATATTGCGTACGCGACCTCGATGAAGTTAATCGATTTGTTGGATTCCGAAGAAACGACCAAAGCGCAAGTGAGCGCGATTATTACTTATATTGCCCGAAATCCGCCCGAGATGTGCGCTTTTGCCTACGCGGAAATTAATCGCCAGTCTGAAGTCAGACGTAAAGTCTTTGCCGATCCCGCGAGCTCGCGCTTAATCGATGCCGCTTGTCGTTCCGTATTTAATGAGGAAGAGAAAACGCAAAGCGCCGCGCCTAAACGCAAAAAACAGGCTTAACGAATCGGGAAATCAATTAAAAACGAAAAGAGGAGAAGGCCTTGGCCATACCGGACAATTTAAGTAAAGCGCGAGCGCAGATTTCGCTATTTTCTCCGTTTTTTTCGGTCTTGATGTTTATGCACGAATTGCGTGAGTCAAAGCGTATCGAGACGATGGGCGTCAACGCTCGAGGAACGATTTTTTATAACCCCGATTACATCGCGACGCTCACGGTCGATGAATGTGTCTTCATGATGACCCACGAAATCATGCACGTGGTTTACGGCCACGCGTTTCGTGAAGGGGCCCGAAATCATCTGAGATGGAATATCGCGTGCGATGCCGTCATTAACGAGACGCTCATTAAATGCCAAATCGGCTCTTTCATTGAAGGGGGGATCAGGTACCGCAACGCAGAAACGATGACGGCAGAAGAAATGTATGACCGCATCAGGGAAAAAACGAGAAAAAAGCTAATTTTCGCGGACCTGTTAATGCCTGACGGTACCTTGGAAGGCGGGCAACCCTTGACCGATGCCGAGCGTAAAGCGCTCGAAGGCGCTTTAGCGCAAGAATTAGCGCAAGCGAAAGCTTCGGTCAAAAACTACGACCAGGTCCCCGAAAACCTTCGGCGCTTTATCGACGACATTTTGGCGGGAAAGAAACTTCCCTGGTATGAAGCGCTCGCGCGGTATATGACGCAGTGGGTCGGGCAAGAATTGTCCTGGAAGCGACCCAATAAGCGCTTTAGTCAGTATCTGCCGACTTTTGCGAGAACGCAGGGGATGGGACCCGTGGTCATCGGCATCGATACCTCGGGATCGATTTCGGAAGCACAACTCGCGCATTTCGCGAAACACATTAACGACATTCGCGAAGAGGTGAATCCCGAGAAGATTTATGTAGTTTATTGCGACGCGGAAGTTAACCGCGTCGATGAGTTCGAGCCGGAAGACCCGCTTGAATTCAAGATGTACGGCGGAGGCGCCACCGATATGCGTCAAATCGGGCAGTGGGTGAAAACCGAATGCGTCGATGATCCCGATATCACGATTATTTTTACGGACGGATATACGCCTTTTCCGGAAGTTGAAGATGTTGAAACTTTGTGGCTAATCACAGACGAAGGCGCGGATGCGCCCGATTACATCAACAAGATTATTTTCAGCATAGAGGATTAAAGGCATTCATACCGATTGTCTCGGTAAAAAGTCGAATGATTTACATAAAACAAACTGAAGTTTTGAGAAGCTTTTTTAAGTCAACGGTCATTATTCCGTCGATTTTGAGACTAATGCGCCCCGACTTATGATTTAAATAGTGATTGGAACAATACGAAATAATGTCAAAAGCGGTAGATAGCGGAGAAATTATTTCAGGCACTCGCTTCGATTATCCCGAGTTTTACGGCATCAAAACCGATGCCGACGGCAATTACCTTTGGGACGTAAACAAAGAAAATCAATAAGCCGAAATCGGACTAAAGAAAAAAATCACTACAAAGGCCTGTTGGTAAGGGATTTAAAAGCTAAAGACGGCTTTTAGACAATCTTCACGACGGGCGTTCCGTTTTGTAGGCTGACGTTTAAATTAAAGGCGTAGCGCTCTGCCGGATGGTAAGAAATCGTTGTCAAAAGCACGTGGTTATTGGCATCAAGATAGCGCCTAAAAATTCTCAGGCTCGGGGTGCCCGGCGTTGCCTGAAGCGCTTCGGCTGCCTGCGGGCTTAAAACCGTCGCTTCGATACTTTGACGAATTTCCGAGCATTTCAGTCCGTACTCCCGAGAAAGGAGATCAATCATTAGTAAATCGGGGCGTTTGCGACTGACCGCGATTAAATCATGGTACTTCTTATCGAGATATTCGAGCGTAAAGGCAATGGGCGGTTCGTCAGGTCCTTCGCCTTTACGAATCATCGTTAAGCGAATCATGGGTTCGCCAGCTCGAAGACCCGTTTTTTGCGCGAACTCAAGGCTGATGACCTCTTCTCGGATGTCGATCACTTGGCGGGGGTTGTTACTCGCAAGGCGCTTTAAGTCGGCAAAGGATGACAGTTGCTTATCAAAGCCCTTAGACGTATTGCGATTGATGACTTGGGTTCCGACATGAGGTTTTCTTCGAATGAGTCCCGCGCGTTCGAGTTCGGCAAGGGCCGCGCGAACCGTCTGTCGAGAACAGTTTTCTCGCTCCGTGAGTTGCATTTCGGTCGGTAGAAACGATCCGACCGGATACAAACCCGACGCGATGCCGCGAGTTAGCTTATGCGCTAAACGTTGCTTAAGTGAATCGCGTTTCATAAGGCCGTCCCTCAAATACAAAGCCTGACCAGGGAAGTCTCCCTCGGTCAGGCTTAAAAGCGGTTACGTCAGAAAAACTTCTCTGAAGTTTTTAGTATAACCCGATTAACTTCCAC
>DNBE01000124.1 GCA_003543795.1 Sutterella sp. | reverse complement strand
GACATACGTCGTATGAAGCATCGCTTCGGCAACGGGTGATAAGGGTTTGTCGTAGAGCGCTTCATAAAGCGCGACGATTTCAGGATTCTCAAAACTCAAACGCAAGTCCATCGAACGGTCTTTGGCGTAAAGCGCCTCGATGCGCTTTTCGCGAATTTCTTTTTCCCGACCGTAATCGAGCTTGGGTTGACCGCCGCCCGAAATACAGCCGCCCGGGCAGGCCATGACTTCGATGAAATCGTAATGCGTATCGGCAAGCGTTTTAATGAGTTCGGACGCGTTTTTCGTGCCGTAGACGACGGCAACGTGAAGCGGTTTGCCCGCGATTTCAATCGTCGCTTCGCGAACTTCTTTTAAACCGCGAACGGGGGTTAATTCGTAAAACGCCTCGGGCGGCTTTTCGCCCGTTAAATAGTAGTAGGCGGTTCGAAGTGCCGCTTCCATAACGCCGCCCGTGTTCCCGAAAATGACGCCCGCGCCCGAAGCTTGTCCCATCAAATCGTCAAAGGAAGATTCGGGAAGGGTCGCAAAATTGATACCCTTGGTTTTGGCAAGCTGCGCGAGTTCTACCGTCGTGATGACGGCATCAGTGTCGCGCAGCCCTTCGATATTTAAGTGTTTAGCCGCGCTATTGAGTTCTTCTCGACGGATTTCGAATTTTTTAGCCGTGCAAGGGGTTAAAGCCACATGGAAAATACGCTTCGGGTCCAAATTTTGCTTTTGCGCGAAATAGGTTTTAACCGTCGCGCCTTGCATCCCGATCGGGCTTTTCGCGCTCGAGAGATGGGGCAAAATTTCCGGATGAAACGTTTCCGCGAACTTCACCCAAGCCGGGCAACAACTCGTAAATTGGGGAATCGGAGCGTTTGTTTTGATGCGTTCGATGAGTTCGGAGGCTTCTTCGACAATCGTTAAATCGGCAGCGAAATTCGTATCGAGCACGAAATCGACACCTAGCGCACGCAATAGCGCCACCATACGACCCTCGACGAAGGCGCCGGGCTCTTCGCCCAACGCTTCACCTAACGCGACGCGCACGGCGGGAGAAGCTGACACGATGACGATTTTCTCGGGATCTTCAATCGCGCGCACGACGTCCTCGATTTCGCTTTTAATACGGATCGCGCCCGTCGGACAAGCATGCACGCATTGCCCGCAGTGAATGCAGATCGCTTTATCGCCCGTGAGCGCCAAGTCGTAATGACCGTGAACGGCGTTATATTCCTGACAGACATGTTTACACATCGTGCAATTGACGCAAAGGACGTCATCTCGCGTAATGGCCGGATTATCGGGCTCGATCGCGATACGAATATCCGTCGAAGTGTGTTTACTCAAGGTTTGTCTCCCCGAAGTGAAGCGTGGTATTTGTCCATTTTAAGAATTCGGAAGCCGTTTTTGTTTCGCACTCGAAAGAAAAGCCGGACGGTCACATCCGGCTTGACTTCGTCAAACGCGAAATTTAGCCCTGACGGTGGTACTCCATGATGCGCTCGACTTCGTTTTTAGCGCCTAAGAAAACCGCGACTCTTTGGTGCAAGTTTTCGGGCTCGATATCGAGAATTCTTCGATAACCGTCGGTGCATAACCCGCCCGCTTGTTCCACGATGAAAGCCATGGGATTGGCTTCGTACATCAAACGAAGCTTGCCCGCGCGCTTCGGGTTTCTCGAATCTTTCGGGTAGGTAAAAAATCCGCCGCGAACGAGGATGCGGTTAACTTCGGCAATAAGCGTCGCGATCCAACGCATGTTGAAGTCTTTACCTCTCGGACCGTCACGACCCGCGAGACACTCGTCGATGTAGCGCTTAACGGGCGGCTCCCAGAAACGCATATTCGAGCAATTGATTGCGAATTCGGTCGCGTCTTCGTCAATTTTGACGTTTTCGTTCGTGCAAACGAAACTAAAGGAAGCGGGGTCAAGCGTGAAAGTCGCCGTGCCGTGACCCAAGGTCAAAACGAGAATCGTCTGCGGGCCGTAAAGAACGAAGCCCGCCGCAACCTGACGGTTGCCCGCTTGTAAGAAATCTTTGTCGGGCACGAAGTGCGAGCCGTTTTTAATCGGCAAAATGGAAAAGATCGTGCCGATCGTGATGTTGATGTCGATGTTACTCGACCCGTCAAGGGGATCGAAAAGAACCACATAGGGCGCGACCGGATAATCGTCGGGGACATGCAAAGCGTGATCCATTTCTTCGCTCGCGACGGCAGACAATAAGCCTGAAGTCACGCACGAAGTCGCGATGTAGTCGTTGGCGATTACGTCGAGCTTTTTTTGCGTCTCGCCTTGAATGTTTTCGGTGCCGTTAGAACCGACGATTCCCGCGAGCGCGCCACAACGCACTTTGAAGCTGACGCCCTTACAGGTTTCTGCGATTCGATCGACGAGTTGAACGAGCTGGGACTCGACACCGTACTTGATGTGCATCCTAGCTAAGTATTGGGCCAATGTGATGTTAACCATAGGGAAAACCTCCTTTAGTTGGACACATCGAGTCCCAAGGACTTACGCAGTACCTCGCGGACATCGGGTGATAAATCGGGTTGGGCGTAGACGGTCGTCATCGCCTCATACATTTTTTTAGCGTAAACGGGCGCGAAACGTCGCCAGTTATCTAAGCACCTCGCTAAGCGCCCCGCGACAATCGGGTTGACTTTATCTAAGCGCAACAATTCCTCGGCCCATAGGCGATAACCTGCGCCGTCTTCGCGATGGAATTGCCCGGGGTTCGATTGGCAAAACGCGAGAATGAGCGCGTAGACGTTATTGGGATTATTGGGGTTGTAGCCGGGATATTCTCGCAACTCTCGAACGGCTTCGAGAATGCTCGTTTTATCCATCGGGACGGTTGCCGTTGCTTGAACCGAGAGCCACTTATTGATTAAAAGCGGTTCGTCGCGCCAAAGCGCTTCGGCTTTAGCGAGAATGTCGAATTTCGCGGGCACGGTGGAATTGACGATCACGGAGAGCGCGGAAAGCTTCTCGGTCGCGTTTTGCGCTTTATCGAAGACTTGTCTTGCGCGCAAAAAGGCGGTCGTGTTGCCGCTAGCGAGTAAAAACTCAAAGCATAACGCTCGCAGAGCCCTGCGGCCCATATTTAAGGGGTCGGGGGAGTAAATCGGATCGGGAACGCAATCGTCAAAGGTCATCATGAGGTCGTTCGTGAATTCCTTGCCGATTTGTTCGCGTAAAAACCGTAACGCCTGACGAACGGTCTTGGGATTAATCAAAATCTGCTCTTGAGCAATGCGCGTTTCCGAAGGTAAGCGCAACAATTCGGCTTTAAATATGGGATGCAAATCTTTATTTTTAAGTACCTCGGAAAAAGCGTTCCGATAGGCGTTACCGAGCGCGAGATTAAGACCCGCCTGCGCGTCTTCGACCATCGTCGTTAAGGTTCTCAAAGCAAGCGTTTGCATCGCTTCGATGCGATTAAAGGGGTCGGTATCGGCCTTCGCGAGATAAACGAGGTCGGCGTCAGACTGAACATAATCGACGATGACGGGCGCTGAGAAATTGCGATTTAAAGATAAAACCGGGGCGCGACGCACGTCTTCGAAAACGAAGGTTTGCGTTCTTTCGGTCATCTCAAGCACGCGCGAAATACCGCGCGCGGCAGGTTCTCCCGATAAACGCAAGGGTAGGGCACCGATGCCCGGCACGAAAAGCGCGATATCAAAGGGAATTAAAAGGGGTTCGAAATGGCCGGCTTGCTCGGCTTTGGCGTTCGATTGCGTAAGGGTAATCGTGAGCGTTTGCGCGCGTTCGTCGAAAACGGGCGAAACTTTAACGCGAGGGGTGCCCGGCGTCGAGAACCAACGCGCAAATTGCGCGAGGTCTTTCCCCGAAGTCTCGCTCATGGCTTTTAAGAAATCTTCGCAGGTCGCGCAAGACCCGTCATGGTCTTGTAAGTAGCGCGTTAAACCCTTTTTAAAGCCCTCTCGGCCGAGTAAGGTTTGAAGCATCCGAAAGATTTCGGCGCCTTTTTCGTAGACGGTCACGGTGTAAAAGTTATTGATTTCTTCGTAAGCCTCGGGGCGAACGGGATGCGCCATCGGGCCCGCGTCTTCGGCAAACTGTCGTTCGCGTAAATAACGCACGTCCTTGACGCGCTTGACAACCCGCGCGAAGTCGTCTCCGAGCATATCCGAAGAAAATTCTTGATCGCGAAAAACCGTCAGGCCTTCTTTTAAGGGCAACTCAAACCAGTCGCGAAGCGTGACGCGGTCGCCCGTCCAATTATGAAAGTATTCGTGCCCGATGACCCCTTCGATATGCTCGTAGTCGGTATCGGTCGCGACCGTGGGATTGGCGAGAATGCACTTCGAATTAAAGATGTTAAGGCCCTTATTTTCCATCGCGCCCATCGTGAAGTCGTCGGTTGCGACAATCATGAAGCGCTCGAGATCGAGTTCGAGGTTAAAGCGCCTTTCGTCCCAGGCAATCGCGCGCTTTAAAGATCGCATCGCGAATTCGGTTTTATCCGCGTTTTTGGGTTCGACCCAAACTTGGAGAAGAGCGGACTTTCCGTTAGCGAGCTTAAAGGTTTCCTCGCGAGCGACGAATTTGCCGGCCACGAGCGCGAAAAGATAGGCAGGCTTCTTAAAGGGATCTTCCCAGACGCTATAGTGCCAAATCTCGTTAATGTCGCCTTCGTCGATTAAGTTACCGTTACTGAGCGTGACCGGGCAAACGAGTTTCGGAGCGTTGATTCGGACTGTAAATTTGGTGGACACGTCGGGACGGTCCATGAAGTACGTAATCCGTCTGAAACCCTCGGCCTCGCACTGGGTCGTAAAGTTTCCGTGCGAAAGGTAAAGACCCATCAGCGACGTATTAGCTTGCGGGTTGATGTAGTT
>DNBE01000144.1 GCA_003543795.1 Sutterella sp. | reverse complement strand
GATAATCCCGACGACGCAAAGCACCTTCATCGGTTCTTGAATCAAAATCTGGGGATCAAAGAGCATCCCGACGCCCAAAAAGAAAATCACGGCAAAGGCGTCTTGAAGCGGTAACGAGTCGGTTGCAGCCCGATGCGCGTATTCGCTTTCGCGAAGGACCATACCCGCGAAAAACGCGCCTAGAGCAAAGGAGACGTTAAAGACTTGGCTAGCGGCATATGCGATACCGATAGCGATTGCTACGACGCAAAGGGTAAAAATTTCGTGCGAACCCGTTTGAACCGCACGCAATAAAACCCAGGTCAATGCTTTTTTAACCACGAAAAGCATCAAAAAGATGAAAGTCGCGATAAAGATAAAGGTCTTTAAAACGGCATAAGCAAGATCAATCGATAGCCCTTCGCCGGAGGTTGCGATCGAAGCAATCGAAGGCAAAATAACGAGTAGGAAAACGGTGATGATATCTTCGACAACGAGCCAGCCGACCGCGACCTGCCCTTCACCGGTTTCGAGTGACCCGCGAGAATCTAAGCTCTTTAATAAAACGACGGTTGAGGCGCAGGATAGCGATAGCCCTAGTAAGAAAGCCGAAACAAGCGTCCAATCCCAAAAGAAGTAGGAAATAGAGGTTCCGATAATCGTCGCGAACCCCATCTGTAAGAGCGCGCCCGGCACAGCGAGATTTTTAACACGCATCAGGTCGCGCACCGAGAAGTGAAGGCCGACGCCGAACATCAAAAGCATGACGCCCACTTCGGAGAGTTCGCTCGCCAATTCGATATCGCCCACAAAGCCAGGCGTCGTCGGCGCAATCGCAATCCCAGCGACAAGATATCCGACCAAGGCCGGCATACGTAATTTCGTTGCGAAATAGCCGAGAATGAGCGAAAGCGTCATCCCCCAAGCTAAGGTCGCAATGAGTGCTAAGCCGTGGTCCATAAAAAGCGTTATTTTTTAGAAATTTTTCCGTATCCGATAATTATAAATTTTTGCGATAAAGACTGACACGCTTATTGTTAAAAATTCGCCTTCGGGGTCACCGAAGGCGAATGCTTAAAAAGCGAGTCTAAAGGTCGCCCTATTTCGCGAGCCGCCGCCAGGTATCGACAACAGTATCGGGGTTAAGCGAAATCGACTCAATCCCTTGATCCATGAGCCAACGCGCGAAATCGGCATGATCAGACGGCCCTTGGCCACAAATACCAACATATTTGCCCTTTTCGCGGCAGGCTTTAATTGCCATTGCAAGCAGCGCTTTAACAGCGTCGTTACGTTCGTCAAAGGACGCTGCGACAAGGCCCGAGTCGCGGTCTAAGCCTAAAGCTAACTGCGTCATGTCGTTTGAACCGATTGAGAAACCGTCGAATATTTCGAGGAACTTGTCAGCCAAAACGGCATTACTCGGAATCTCGCACATCATGTTGATTTTGAGGTCGTTGCGACCCTGAACGAGACCGTATTTACGCATCATCTCAACGCTTCTGCGACCTTCTTCAACCGTACGAACGAAAGGAATCATGAGTTCGACATTGGTGAGTCCCATCTCGTCTCTGACGCGCTTCATAGCGGCGCACTCAAGCGCGAAGCACGACTCAAAGGAAGACGCGATGTAGCGAGAGGCACCTCTAAAGCCCAACATCGGGTTTTCTTCGACGGGTTCGTAGCGGTCCCCTCCTAAGAGCTTACGATACTCATTACTCTTGAAGTCGGACATACGCACGATGACTTTCTTCGGCCAGAAAGCCGCCGCAATCGTCGCCACGCCCTCAGCAATCTTCGAAATATAGAATTCGACGGGAGATTCATAGCCTGCGCCTAAGCGTTCGACCGCGTCACGGAGTTCGGAGTCGACATTCGGATAGTCGAGAACGACTTTCGGGTGAATGCCGATATTGTTATTGATGATGAATTCAAGGCGCGCCAAACCGACGCCCGCGTTCGGAATACTTGCGAATTCAAACGCTAACTGCGGATTGCCGACGTTCATCATGATCTTGACGGGAATTTCGGGCAATGCGCCACGAACGGATTCTTCGACCTTAAATTTCAAAAGCCCGGCATAGATATTGCCCGTATCGCCTTCGGAGCAAGAAACCGTCACAAGCGTATCTTCGGCAAGAACGTCGGTCGCGGTACCGCACCCGACGACAGCAGGAATACCGAGTTCACGCGCGATAATCGCAGCGTGACACGTTCTGCCGCCACGGTTCGTGACGATTGCGCTGGCTTTCTTCATGACCGGTTCCCAATTGGGATCAGTCATATCGGTCACTAAAACGTCCCCTTCTTTAACGCGATCCATTTCGGCGGCGCTCGTAACAATGCGAACGGGACCTTGACCGATCTTTTGGCCGATGGCACGACCCGAAATCAAAACGTTCGATTTTTCTTCCAAGACGAAGCGCTGAACGGTTTCGGGACCTTTTTGGCGGCTCTTTACCGTCTCGGGACGCGCTTGAAGAATGTAAATCTTGCCGTCGGTGCCGTCTTTACCCCATTCGATATCCATGGGACGCCCGTAATGCTTTTCGATAATGACCGCAAAGCGGGCAAGCTCAAGAACGTCGTCATCCGTTAAGCAAAAACGACGTCTGTCGGCGTCAGGCACATCGACCGTACGAACGGTCTTGCCGTCGATTTCCTTATCGGGATTAAATTCCATCTTGATCAATTTACTACCGAGCGAACGACGGATAATCGGGTTTTTGCCCTTTTCGAGCATCGGCTTATGAATATAAAACTCATCGGGGTTGACCGCGCCCTGGACGACCGTTTCGCCCAAACCGTAAGCCGCGGTTAAAAAGACGACTTGATCGAAACCGCTTTCGGTATCTAGCGTAAACATAACGCCTGCCGCGCCTTTATCCGAGCGGCACATTCTTTGAACGCCCGCGCTTAAAGCGACTTCAGCGTGATCAAAACCTTTGTGAACACGGTAGCTAATCGCGCGGTCGTTATAAAGAGACGCGAACACTTCCTTCATGCGAAAGAGGACTTGGTCAATACCGACAACGTTTAAAACCGTTTCTTGTTGACCCGCAAAAGAGGCATCGGGCAAGTCTTCGGCCGTAGCAGACGAACGCACCGCAACGGAAATTTCGTCCAAATCACCTTTTAACCAATCGTAAAACGCGCGAATTTCGTCTTCGATGACTTTGGGAATCGGCGCGGATTCAATCATCGCGCGGATTTCGCGACCGGCTTGCGCCAAAGCGTTCACGTCTTCGATATCTAAACCCGACAGACGGGCATTAATCTTTTCTTCAAGACGGTTTTCACTTAAAAAGAGCCGAAACGCTTCGGCTGTCGTCGCGAATCCGTCTGGCACGCGAATGCCCGCGGAAGTCAATTGACTTAGGAGTTCACCCAAAGACGCGTTCTTGCCGCCGACGATGCCGACGTCCGTCATGCGCAGTTCACTAAAGGGCAGTACGTATTTACCTTTTTGCATAAAGCGGTTCCGTTATAAAAAAGCCTGCTTAAAAATTAAGCAGATTGAAAAATATTTAGATATTATACTCTGTCACTTGATTTGTTTTTAGGCAATTTACTATGTCAGAGTCCACTCGTCAGGTCTATTTCGTATCAGACGCAAC
>DNBE01000029.1:3191-3502 GCA_003543795.1 Sutterella sp. | reverse complement strand
TGACGCCCGATAGTTCTCGCTTTTGGCCTGCCAATCAGTACGAAGTCGGGATGTCGCCGCCGAGCTTTGATAAGCAATTTTTGCGCGATTGGCTCGAAACGCAAAAGACGTGGAATAAAACACCGCCCGCGCCCGTGCCGCCGGCTGAAGTGCTTTTAAATACCGAAATGAAGTATCGTGAAGCGCTTATCCGTATCACGGGTCACGACGTCGATTAAAGCCAATTCCCGAACGATGTTTTCCCCCGAAGGGTCTCGGCTTTTCGGGGGAATTTTCAAGTTAAATGCTATGAAAAAACTTATTTTCCTGAT
>DNBE01000029.1:0-3139 GCA_003543795.1 Sutterella sp. | reverse complement strand
GTCTCGCTTTTTTTGAGTTCTTTGGCGGTTGCCGCGCCCAAGTCCGAACTCAATATCAGTTACGTAAAGTCGCCCTTTAATTTGCAATTGATTGTCATGAAAGAGCGCGGCATTTTAGAAAATCGCCTTGCCGCCAAAGGCGTCAAAGTCAATTGGCATGATTTAAATTCGGGCGCCCTTCAAGCGCAAGCATTAGCCGGCGGGTCGCTTGACGTTGCGGGCGTGATGAACTCGACTTCAATCATCATTGCCAATTCCCAAGGCAATCCCGTGAAAGTCGTCGCGGCCGTGTCTCGTCCGACCGATGTTTTCGCGATTGTCGTTCCGGGTAACGGTGTTAAATCCGTTCGCGAACTCAAAGGCAAAGTCATCGCGGGTCCGAAGGGCACGGTTTTGCACCAACTCTTGGTGAGCGCTCTCGTTAAAAACGGCATGAAAATTTCCGACGTGCAATTCGTTCATATGGGCATCCCGGAAGCGGCAGCCGCGATGCGCTCGGGCGCTGCGGACGCGGCTCTTTTAGCCGCCAATTTCGTGATGAAAGGCATCGATGCGGGAGACCGCGTCCTCGTGACCGCTTCGGGCTACGTGGTTCCGAAACTCATGATGGCTACTTCCGACGCCTTTATGAAAAAGTACCCCTCGCTTCTTAAAGAAGTGCTAGCCGCACAACGAGAGGCCTACGATTGGATTAACACGCACCGAGACGAAGCGATTGCCTTGGGCGCTAAAGTGCAGGGCGTCAGTGTCTCTCAAGCCCAAACGCTTTACGCCTGGTCGCATTTAACCGATCGCTTTACACCTGCCGACATCAAGAGCATGGAAGAGGACATGACGTTTTTGCTTGAGAACGACATGATTCGTAAAAAGGTTGATGTTAAGCGCTTATTTGCGCCTTCTAGTTTTTAAGTCAAACCATTGATAAGGAGTTTTTTTATCATGAATGACGCTCGAACGCTCGCGAGAAACTTTGTCCTTCATCATCGGTTCGTGAGTTTTTTGTTCGCCGTGACCGTGCTGACCCTTTCTTCGAAAGTGGCGGTAAGTATCGGCCCAGTGCCCTTGACGATGCAAACGCTTGCCGTGACGCTCACGGGCGTACTCTTAGGCGCGAAGTTCGGCGCGATGACGGTTCTTTTTTGGGTGATGCTTGGGTTTTCGGGGATTCCCGTTTTCGCGTTCGGAAACGCGGGCTTAGCGGCGCTTTTAGGACCCACGGCGGGCTTTTTATATAGTTTCCCGCTGATCGCGTACGTTGCCGGGCACTTAGGTGCTACGGGCGGCGTCATCCGGATTTTCTTTGCGATGCTGATCGCGAACTTCCTTTGCCTAATTGTCGGAACGGCCTGGTTATCGATGTCGATGGCAGTTCCTTCGGCCATCGCGGCGGGCTTTGTGCCTTTTATTGTCGGGGCCCTCTTAAAGTCAGTGCTAGGCGCTGCCTTTATGTCCGCAATCGGCTTTGTTACACCTTGGAAATAAACCGTGAAGATTCGTCCTGTTACGCTTGAGGATTTGGACGCCATCTCGTCCATTTATAACGATGAGATTTTGCATGGGGTTGCGACTTTTGACGTTCAACCGATGACTAAAGACGCGCGTCTATCGTGGTTTCAAGCGCATCAAGCGCCTTCTCGCCCAGCGCTTGTTGCTGAAATCGACAATCGGGTCGCGGGCTACGCGACGCTGTCAACCTTTAATCCCAAAGAAGCCTATCGGTCGACAGCCGAACTTTCGGTTTATGTCGACAAAGACTTTCAAGGTCAAGGCGTTGGTTCGGCTTTGATGGACGCCGTAATCAACCTCGCGAGGAAAGACTCCGAAACGCATTGCGTCATGAGCCTTGTGACAAGCGAAAATCTCGCAAGTCGCAAGCTTCACGCAAAATTCGGCTTTACCTATTGCGGGACACTTCCCGAAGTCGGTCGGAAGTTCGGCAGGCTTTTGAGCGTCGATTGCTGGGCTTTAATCGTCGATTAAAGCTTCCTGAAAATGAGAAACGCTCCGAAAGTCTTTGACTTCGGAGCGTTTTCGTTAAAGGGTAAACAACTTTTTATCTCGCCGAATAAATTAAGATGCGAGATAAATGATTGACGATATCTTCCGGGGAATCGAGAACGGTGATGTAGCGATTGATTTCGGAGAGATCTAAGAAATGTCTGTCGCACATAATCTTGGAGATCCAATCAAGGAGCATATCCCAAAAAGAAGAATCGTAAAGGATAATCGGGAAGGGTTTGATGCGGCCCGTTTGCGCGAGAACGAACGCTTCGGAGAGTTCATCCAAAGTTCCCATGCCGCCCGGCATCACGACGTAGGCCATGGAATACTTCATAAACATGAACTTGCGGTTAGAAAAATACCGAAAGTCGCAACGCGTTTTAACGTACGGGTTACAAGCCTGTTCAGTGGGTAGATGAATGTGTAAGCCCACCGAGTCCCCGCCCGCTTCGAGCGCGCCTTTATTGGCGGCCTCCATGACGCCCGGGCCGCCGCCCGTAATCACGCCGTAGCCGTTTTTGGCCAGAAGCGAACCGATTTCGTAAGCCGCTTTGTATTCGGGAGAGTCGGGCGTACTTCTAGCCGAGCCGAAAACGGATACGCAATTACTACGAAGGGCGTTTAGCGTATCGAAGGCGGTGACGACTTCGGCCATAAAACGCATCGTGCGCCAAGAGTCGGTCGTAAAAGACGACAAATCGTCGATGATATTTTGTCTGATACCGGGCATAGAAAATCTTCCCAATCTGGTGGCTAATCAATACCTGAAATCTTAGCACATAGCCTTAAGAAGGCTCGATTAATCGCCTTTGGTATCGCACGGAAGCGCCGAACATATTGAGGGCGGGAACGCGGTGAGCGCGAACGATTGCGTCGTTTAATTTGCGGATGGTTTGAGAAAAATCGTCATCCAAACCGCCTTTTTTATCGTACAAGTTGTAATTTAGCCGATAGGCGCGAGGCGTAACGTTCGGCATGATGACGTTTGCGCCGTAACCTAACGCATCGATTCTCGCGTCATCACGCAAGGCTTGCAAAGCGGTCGCGGCGGCGATATTAACTTCGGGCAATAAAATCCTCACGACCGCAATCGTATTCATCGCGATTTGTAAAAGGCGCTCGGGGGGATAAGGTGAGT